>CAYXPO010000046.1:8025-14097 GCA_964466925.1 uncultured Nitrospirales bacterium | reverse complement strand
TGGAGGTGCCCATACTTTGGGCGAGTTCCATGATGGGTTTGCCCGCCTGGAACGCGAAAGCCATGCAAGAACTCATGATGCCGGAAAACACGGCGATCCAGAGCCCTTTAACAAAATTGAACTCGGAACTGGTCACAGCTTTTTGTTCCTGGGTGAGTTCGCGTTCGCGCAACGTGCCGGCCTGACCGCAGATAGCGATGCCGCCGAGGCATACCCCGATACCTCCGAGGGTAACCAAGCCGGACAGGTGTTGCGTAAGGCCCATGAGTTCACCCTTAAAGAAGGGCGGGATGATGGTGCCGAAGAAGGCGCAGAAACCGAGCGTCACCGCGACACCGAGGGAAAGACCGAGGTAGCGCATGGTGAGGCCGTAGGTAAGCCCGCCAATGCCCCACATCGCACCGAAAAGGTAGGTAAAGAAAATGGCTTTTAACGGGGCCGAACTGAGTATCCCGAAAAGGCGGGGATTTAGGACAAGGGCGAAGAGAATGGGGGCGATGATCCAGGAGAAGAAACCGCCGACGAGCCAGTAGCTCTCCCAGGACCAGCCTTTAACTTTTTTATAGGGCAGGTAAAAGGTGCCCGCGGCGAAGCCGCCGATGGCATGTAACACCACGCCCAGAAACGGATTTGCAATCATGCACATGTACTCCATGCCGTGCACAGGCGCGGGCCTGTTATTTCGATATTAGTAAACGCATTCACGGGCGGCTTGGGCGAAGGCGTGCAATTTTTCCGGGGCGGTCTCAAAGAAATGATCGCTCATGGAACAAATGTACCCGCCGTCATAGCCAACCTTTTCAAAAAGCTCGCGGACCTTCGCGCGAATCTGATCAGCCGTGCCGTCCGTGACCACGTTAAACTGATCCATGCCACCGATCAACGCCAGGCGGTTGCCCACCTTGGCCTTGAATGCCCAGGGTTCCTGGTTGCCGCCGATGCTGGGCGGGGCCAGGGTTTCCGACACCTCGCAGCCGTTCGCGATGATCATTTCCTCGATGCCGAAGGTGCCGCCGCAGGTGTGATACACCACCGGGAATCCCGCCTCATGCACGGCGTCGTGCATGCGGCGGTCATAGGGCAGGCAAAACTCCTGATGCAGCGCAGGGGAAATGACGGTGGAGGAGGCCGCGCCGCCACCGGTCTCAATCAGGTCGAATTTCGCTCCTTTGAGGGATTCGATAAAGCGCAGCTTCTTTTCCAGCAGGATATTCAAAAACGCATGCACCCAGTCCGGTTTTTCCATGCAGGCCATGACCAATTCGTTGACGTCCATAAGACAACAGGCATGCTGCCAGCATCCCGCCTGATCCCCCCACACAAAGCCGCGCAGAATGCCCGCATCGCCCACTTCATCATAGACGCGGCGGACGGGTTCGGGATCGAGCGCGGGAACGGGCATGTACTTGCGGATGCGCTCGATATCCTCATCGCACTTCACGAGATATTCAGTGATCCAGGTGGTTTTCCGGTCCCCGGCGGTTTTATAAGTCAGAAGGCCGCCCGGCGTGTGAATCGTATGATGGTTGACGCGGTTATCGGGATCATCGCTGATCACCGTCACTTCATCGCGCCATTCCGGGGTGGAAAACTTCGTGTAGTCCGCGTCCACCAGCCAAAACTGCCCCATATCCTGAAAATACTGGATTTGGGCGTCCATGCCAAAGTATTTGAAGGCGTCCAACGCGGAAATGCCATTCAGATAGGTATTGAGATGATAGCCTTGCCATTGATGCACGGACACGGGAAGCCGATCCGGTTTCCCGCGCGCCAATGCACAGAGCATGCGTTCCTTGCTGGTCATCGTGACATACCGCCTTATCAGGTTTCACACATCAAGGGAATGCGATCATCATAATATGAACTTGATGGCAGAATCTATTATTTTGCGCCTGCGGTCATGATCGCGTGTACGCGGAACTCGTTTCCGGTACTGCCGGGGTTCTTTTCCTCCAGCAACCGGATTTTTACGCGGTGCGTGCCGGGAGCCAGATCGCGTGCCACCAATTGCAGCGGGGTATACCCACCCCACGTCTGATCGAACCAGGCATCCATCTTGACCGGCGGCCCATTATCCACAGTGGCCTCGGCGATGCCTGTGGCACCTTTGATACGGTAAAACAATAGGCTGATGGCGCGCCCTTTCACATCAAACTCAAGAGCGCTGCCCGGTGTGGCGCTTTTCCAGCCGGGTCCAAAGAAGGGACCGAAACCGGGGTCGGTAAATTCCTCCCATCCAGAATTTTGTGCCGGTTTAAGCGTCTTTGCATTCAACATTGCCGTGAATTCAAACGCATTGGGAGTCTTCGGGGCGGGCAGGGCGGCGATTTTGGCGTGCTTGCCATTTTCTGGAACGGTTTCCGCGGCCATTTGCAGCAGATGGATGATGAATTTTGCCGCATAATCATGACCCTGGTCGTTGGGATGGACCGCATCCGCCTCGACATCGGTCCAGGCGAGACGGCCCGCCTGGATTTCCGGCCACAGGCCGTCGCGATAGCTGGCCATGGGCAGGCCGTAGTGCGCGCCGATGGGTTGATGCACTTCCTGGGCATTGTGTCCGGCCTGGTCCATCATGAACAACAACGCCACCGCAGGATGATTCTTCTGTTTCAGGATTTGGCGCAGCACGCCTTCAAGCGTTTCCGCGGATTTGGGGTCGTTGGGATCATTGACGCTGTACTCCACTACAACGAAATCCGGTTTCTTGGACAGCAGATGCTCTTTTACCCGGTGCGCGCCAATATCCGAACCGGTCGCGCCGATACCCGCATTCACAAAGGTGATCGCGGATTTCGGAAAGGTCTCACGCCACCATTGCGCCATTCGATTGCCATAGCGAAATTCTTCCTTCGAGGCGCAGGCCCCCTGCGTAATGGAGCCACCCAAAACCCCTACCGTGACGGGCTTGCCCTCGTGCGCTTTTTGAAACACCGCGTGCAGCCGGGCCGTATCGCCCAAACTGACAAAGGATTGCTGAATAATGGCCGCATCATCCGCCGCCAGAAAAACGCCCGCCAGGACAAGTGCACAGGTTAACATGGGTATTCCCCCGTTTTATGTTTCAGGAACGTCATCACCGTTTTGCGACAGGCGTTGGAGCATTCCCTTGATGTCGAATGCACCCTTGATGGCCACATAGACCGTGATGGTCGAATACCAAGCCACGCACGCTATCGTCGCCAACAACCAGAACCAATGTACGCCCATATCTGAAAACCCTTCCGATTGACATTGGGATAGTAGCACGGCGCGCTATTGGGGGTAAACCCGTTTTGACGAGAAGCGATCAGACCGATCCGGCGTATCAGTCAGGTCAAGAATACGTGATCCTATGTGAACAGAAATCATATCCAGCCCAATTCATAGCCGGTTTCGTAGAGGGCGGCGATATTTTCCGGGGGAGTAACAGGTTGGATGTTATGGCAGGGAGCCAGAATGTAGCCACCGCCCGCCCCGAGAATAGCCAAGTTTTCTTCGACCTCCCGGCGGACGTCCCGGACGTTTCCAAAGGGCAGGGTCTGCTGATTGTCCATGCCGCCGTGGAAAATAAGCTTGTCCCCGAAGTCCTGTTTCAGGCCTTTGCGGTCCATGCCGGGGCAGCGCCATTGAATCGGATTCAACACTTGCATGCCGATATCAAGCAAATCAGGCAGGATATCGCGGACCGCGCCGTCGCTGTGCACAAAGACGAATGAGCCGTGCTGGCGGGTGAGGTCCATCATGCGTTTCATACGGGGCAGCAGGAACTCGTGAATCTGCGCGGGGGAATACATCAGTTTGTCCTGGCCGCCAAGGTCTTCCGCCACATAGGTGATGGACACCTTTCCGGGAATGGTCTCGAAAATGCGCCGCGTATTTTCATACGCGAGACCAAATAACTTATCGAGGCAATAATGCACGATTTCGGGATACAGCAGGAGGTCCAGGAAGGCCTGCTCTTCACCCCGGAGTTGTTTATAGGTGAGCATGGGCTCCGAACCTCCCCCGCGAATAATGCGATCCTCCTTTCCCTTCAGGGCTTCCGGCAGATGGGCATAGTCCCACCAGTCCGGACTTGGCCACGTGTAGTTCGCCTCGATTTCGTCCACGGAGGTGAACGCGGCGAGGGGGGCGTTTTCCGCCTCCCAATACACCCCGGCGCCATATTGCACCGGGCGGGTGCGCACGCCAAACACGTCTTGATGCTCGGGCAAGGGCGGCCCCGCATAGCGCCCATCCACAGTGTGCGGCGCATCTATGTGCAGGCGTTTACAGGCCTCCTCAAAACCGCACCCGAGGAATGCGCAAAGCGCTTCGGTGGTTTCCGGGGTGGCCCAATAGTCCATGGGAACCCGATCCGGTTTCCGGCGATTCAACACCGCGAGCCAGCGTTCTCTTCCGGTCATGGTTTCTTTGGGCATGCCCACTCCTCCATTATCGCGCCGAGGTATCCGCGAAACATTCCTGGAACCGCGCATCCGCACGCAGGCGGAAGAGGCGCGGGTCGTTCCAAAGCCGTTCCCGCAGGCCTGTATCGAATTCCACCGCCTTGCACAGCGCGGCCACGGCATCCGCATCCCGATCGTGAAACTGGGTCACGTAAAAATACCCCAGGTGCAGATGGCCTTCGGCCTGACGCGGCTCGAGCATGACCACCGCCTTGAATTGTTCCTCCGCTTCCGGCAGCCGTCCCAGCCGGGCCAGGATCGCCGCCAGGCCAATGCGCGCGGGCCGCAACAACGGCATGAGCTTGACGCATTTCCGCAAAATCTTCTCCGCCTCGTCGAAACGATTGGCCCGGATCGCCTCGTTGGCACGGGTCCACAAACGCTTTGCGCGCAGGATTTGGAGGTGACGGGTTCCGAACTGCAAACCAATAAGCGCGAGCAAGACGCCCACACCGGCAAGTAATGAATTCATGGGAAGCGGATTCCTTATTCCGTATGCATGGGTGGTAATAGTATAATGGAGCGGGTTCCGGGCGCGAATTTTTCAGTCCCGGCAAAGCGCCCCACGGGGCGGGAGACAAGCATGGAACAGTTTCGCGGTACAACAGTGATTGCGGTCCGCAAGGACGGAAACGTGGCGCTCGGGGGGGACGGACAGGTCTCGATGGGCGACACGATCATGAAAGGCCATGCAGTAAAGGTACGCCGGCTGGCGGACGGCTCCGTGCTGGCGGGGTTCGCGGGCGCGGTCGCCGATGCCGTAACCCTGTTCGAGCGCTTCGAAACAAAATTGCAGGAATACAACAAAAACCTGCTCCGCGCGGCCGTGGAACTCGGAAAGGTCTGGCGGACCGATAAATACCTGCGCCAGCTCAACGCCCTGCTGGCCGTGTGCGACAAAGAGAAATCCCTGCTCATTTCGGGCACCGGGGAAATCATCGAGCCGGACGACGGCATTCTCGCGATTGGCTCGGGAGGCCCCTATGCCCTGGCCGCCGCGCGCGCGCTCATGAAACACTCCGAACTCGGCGCGGAAGACATCGTGCGCGAAGCCCTTACCGTCGCCTCCGAAATCTGCGTTTACACCAATGCCAATATCAAAGTGGAAGTGTTGTAGCCCGGGGGATGTCCTGTAAAAATTCATGGCGTTCGGCGAGGTGGGCCATGGCGCGGGCGGCATGGGTCGGACTGGCCAGCACACAAACGCCCAGGCGCTCCAGTTCGTGAACGGCAATATTGGGGGTCCCCACATACGCCAACAGGGAGGTATCGGAGGCCACGATCAGCGGTTTGTCGTATCGTTGACTGCATTCCGCGATCTGAC
The DNA here is from genome assembly GCA_964466925.1 of uncultured Nitrospirales bacterium. Lineage (GTDB taxonomy): Bacteria > Hydrogenedentota > Hydrogenedentia > Hydrogenedentales > CAILVY01 > CAILVY01. The sequence continues at coordinate 8,343 of CAYXPO010000046.1, read as the reverse complement.
GCAGGCATTCCATCTCGATGTGGCTGCCCATCTCCGCAAGCTTGTCCAAACCCGCCTGCTGGGCGCGCACGGATCCAGCGAAGCGGTTGAGGCTGCTGGCAATGTACCCCACCCCCAGAAGAATCACTCCGTCCACGCGGGGACATTTCATGATCGCCTCAACGGACTTGGGAAGCAGGAACAGGTCATTTCCGGCCACCAAATCCACGGGGTTGCCGCGGTTCCACCACGCCGGCATGAATGAATCGAGTTCCTGAAGCGTTTCTTCAGGCAATTCCGGCACCTCCAGCCCCGCCTCGGCACAGGCATCCGCCGCAA
>CAYXPO010000046.1:0-8015 GCA_964466925.1 uncultured Nitrospirales bacterium | reverse complement strand
AATCACCCCCCATCCCCCGCCCTGTGAAACAATGCCCACGCGGCGCCCCTTCGGCAAGGGCTGGTGCAGAAGGATTGCGGCGACAATCATGGCCTCGTAGGTTTCGTCCACCACATTCACCCCGGCTTGACGGCACACAGACAGGAAAATCCGCGATTCACTCGCCAGTGAACCGGTATGTGAATGCGCGGCGCGTTGCCCGGCCCGGCTGCGTCCGCCTTTGATCAACACCACCGGCTTTTGACGCGCCGTCCGGCACAGGGTGTCATAGAACCGCCGTCCGTCACGAACGCCCTCCACATAGGCAATGATGGATTTCGTGGCGGCATCCTCGCGGAAAAACTCCAGGTAATGGTCCGTCTGCACGACAGCTTCGTTGCCGCTGCTGATAAAACGCGCCACACCGGCCTGATGCAGTTGAGCCCACGTGAGCACCGTGCTGCCCACATTGCCGCTTTGCGAAACAATCGAGAGGCCGCCCGGCCCGGGATAACGGGCAATCATGCCGCAAAAAAGATGGTGCGGCGCGGGGCTGGCCACGCCCGCACAGTTCGGCCCCGCCAGCAGCACACCATGTTGCCGGGCAATGCCTGCCATTTCCTCTTGCAGGGCTTTTCCTTCCGCTTCCGCCAGTTCGCCGAAGCCCGCGGTAATCACGACAACGGTCCGTATGCCTTTTTGGGCGCAGGCGCGGACCGCTTCGGGCACACCCGGCGGCGGAATCACAATCAAGGCGAGGTCCGGCGTTTCCGGAAGGGCCTCAATGCTTGGAAAACAGGGGACGCCGAGCAGTTCCGTGTATTTCGGATTCACCGCGTACAGGCGTCCGTCATACCCGCCTTCCAAGGTGTTGAACAGGATGCGGAAGCCCCATTTGGCGGGCGTATCCGAAGCACCGACAATCACGATGCTCCGGGGCTCAAACAAGGCTTGAAATTGCGCAATGGCGGGCCTTTCCGAAGGGTGGCCCATAATTCCCGGCGTATTTTCGTCCAATGAAATCAAGGCGTCCACCGCCACCGGTTGCCCCTGCTCGATAATGAGCGGATTAACATCCACATGGGCGATGCCGGGATGCTCCAGCAGGAGCCGCCCCACCGATTGCACCGCATCAATCAACCGCTCCATATCCACTTCTGGTTCGCCGCGAAACGCGCCCAACAAACGGCGTCCCCGCAATTCCAGCGTCATCTCCCGCACATCACACGGACTCACCGGCGCGATCCGGAAGGAAACATCGCCGACCGCCTCGACCGCTGTCCCGCCAACCCCGAGCATCACACACGGACCGAACACGCTGTCGCGCACACCGCCGATAATGATCTCACGTTTGCCCCGCGCCATCCGCTGCACCAGCAACGCGCCGGGATGCTGTTGGGTGAGTTCGCGCGCCGCCGTCTCCACGGCGGCGGCATCCGGAAGGGGCATGCGGACCAGTCCCTGATCGCTTTTATGCGCCAGCCCGGCGGCGCACGCTTTCACCACCGCCGGATACCCGAGGGCGGCGGCGGCGGAGACCGCTTCAGCAACATTGGCGGCCAACCGTTCTTCCACTATAGGAAGCCCATAGGCCGCCAATACCTGTTTCGACGCGTGCTCGGAAAGCTGCCGCGCGCCCGCACCGCGCGCCTGGTCCAGAATTTCACGCACAATTTCTTTAGCGCTCATGGATCATCCTGTATTTCGACAACGGGAACTATACTAAATTCACGGGCACATTTCATTCTCCGTGACTCCCGCGCCGGAACCCCGCCGCCTATTCAAGCGCCAGCAGAACATCCACAGCCTTGCCCAGCTCGATCAAGATTGAATGCTCCCAGTGCGAACACAGGGCGGTGAGCGCTTCCTGGTAATACCACCGTGTTCCCTCCCTCCCTCCGTTGAACCGCTCCCACACCGTTGTCCCATCGCTCCGATGGCTCAGCGCAATGGCGCGCACGTTGTGCAGTTTGTCGGCGGCCAGGATGAGTTTCAGTTCCGGTGCGGCATCCGCCATGACCGCGAGGTGTTTTTCCTTGCGCGCACGCCACGGGGGTTTGGGCTGCGTGTGGGAGTCGCTGCACGCCCATACCCATTCCGCCACCGGATCGCCAAAGCGGGCGCGGATGCGTTCAAGCACGGGCAGGCCGCCTCCATCCTCGACAGTGTCATGCAGCAGGGCGGCGATGAACTGCTCTTCCGTGCCGCCATATTCCCCCACCAGCGCCGCGACCGCGAAAGGATGGACGATATACGGGACTTCGGAATTTTTCCGCCGCTGTCCGGCATGGCATTCATACGCCAGGGCCGCGGCGTCGAGGATGCGCGGCGAATACGGCCTCATTTCCGTTCCTGCAAATATTTTATCAAGGCTTCGGGGTGATCGGTCTGTATGCCGTCCAGTCCCCAACTCAGGGCCTTTTCCCAGCACGCGGGACCCTTATCATCCATAAGGACCACGGCGTTCGCCGCATGGCACGTTTTGATGAAGGATTCGGACACGTCGTTCCAGGAGGAAGCCACCACACGCGGCTGGAAACACTCCAGCACTTTGGGCAGGAATTTTTCCGGCCCCGGATCGGGCATCAAAATACATTCCGGGCATTGCTCCCGTACCTGTTTCAGTTCGCCGGGGTCCGCATACCAGACAATGGCGCGTTCCATACCCCGCGCGCGAATCAACGGGATCAGTTTTTCCACCGGCGCGTTTTTCAGGTCCAGGTAGATGCCGATTTTTCCTTTGCACAGGTCCAAAATGTCTTCAAAAGTTGGAATGCGTTCCTCTTTCCATTGCGGCCCCACCCGGCTGCCGATATCCAGCGCGCGCAGTTCCGCCAAGGTCATGTCTTTGACGGCGCCTTTGGCCTCCTTGGTGTAGCCCTCCACCGTGGAATTGTGGACGCTGACAAAATGCCCGTCCTTGGTTTCCCGCACATCAATCTCGACAAAGTCGGCGCCCAGTTCAATGGCTTTGCGGTAGGCGGCAAGGGTGTTTTCGGGGATGCCCTCATGCGCGCCGCGATGCGCCACCACATACACGCCCCCCTGCCTGGGCGGCGGCAACACCGGCGCGGCTTGCTCCGTCACGGCCCCCCAGGCCACCGCCATCAGCACGAAGAACAACATTCGGGTCTTCATCAGCAAGGTCCTTTCCCGTGTACAAAATCAAGGGCGGCCTCTGGACCGCCCTTGAACATCGTGTGATTCCGGTTTAGTTCGTCCGGCGGCGGCGCACCCGCCATCCTGCCGCCGACAAGAGTGCCAAGGCGCCGGCCATCAGGATAAGATCGCCGAGCCAGCCGCCCGGCGCCGCGCTGGGGGCGCAGCCGAACCAGGATAGGAATTTTCCAAAGGAGGTGCCGGTGCCGCGGAGTTGCACTTCCAGCGTGGTGTCCTCCCCGTTGCTCAACGTCAACATGGCGATATAATCGCCCACCGCGTCCGGGGAAAAGGCAACCCCAATCTCCGCGGTGGCGTTGTGGCTCAGGCTGTAGTTCACCGTATTCACAAGGCTGAACACCCCGTTCGGGTCATCCAGCGCCGCCGCGCCTTCCACCACACCGCGCCCAATGTTCTTGACGGTCAGCGTGTTCGAGGCAATGCCGCCCACTTCCACAATGCCGATAACGAAAGGATGCCGGGCGTCGGGAATGGTTTTAAGGGTCGGCCCCATGATCGGCTGTTCCAGCGGCACGAACGTGGACAGGGCGGTCACGTCCGAAATTAACGTTCCGCCGCGTGTTTCGATGTTGTCCATGGCGGCATTGCTCCAATCGCCCCGCTGCACCTCCACATAGAGCCCGTGAAGCGGATTGCTGTTCACGGCGGTGGGATGTGAGAAGAACGATGCGTCAAATTCAGGCCGGAATTTCAGGCCATTCAGGGTGACATGGATCGGCGTGGCCTCCAACAGGGCATTATCCAATTCGGAGAAAGTTGCGCCGTTATTGTTGCTGACCAGGGCGCTGATCTCGAACGGCACGCCGCCCGGCACCGTCAAATCGGGCAACTTTGCCAACAGGGCCGCTTGGGCGGGTCCCAGCAGACTGTTGAAATCGCAGGCAATCGCGGCGATCAGAATGCCCTCTTCATTCTCCGCCACCAGGCTCTTCGGCGCCGTGACGGTCACCACCTGTCCCGGTGCATCCGGGCGCGGCACCGCCAACACCACGTTGCCGGGACCCCGCCGCCAAGCCACCATGGACACGGCGCGTTGGCAGGCTCCGCCGGGCACCACCGCCGTCCACAAATCACCGTTGGCCGGCAAGTCCCGGAAGGGATTGTCCAACAGTCCGTTGTTATCCAAGTCCAGACCGGCGCGGACGCTGAAGGCACGCACGGCGGCCACGGCGCTGCCGGTATCCGGCACCCGGGCCACCACTTCCAAGGTATACTTTCCGGTCACCAATGGCGCCGTACCGGGGAATCCCTGCTCCTGGTTTTCCGAAACCGCCACCACCACCCCGTCTATGGCATAGGTCACCACAGTGCGCGCGCCGATACAGGCCGGATTCGTGAAAGTCACCTCGGAAGTGAACGAGACCAGCGCGTTCACGCCCACCTGAATCACGACATCGCCCGTGGGCGAGGTAATCGCGACATTACTCAGCACGCACTCCGGCGCCTGGCCTTCCACTTCGCCCTCCGGAGCACCTTCCTCTCCGCCTTCGCCCTCGCCCTCCGCACCGCCTTCGCCTTCCACGGCGCCTTCTATTTCTTCACAAAGCGGGCCTTCCACAAACACATTGCGGACCACTTCCGCCGCCGGATTGCCCGCGTGATCACTGACGTTGTAGGTGATCGTGAAGTGGCCGGGCTTCGTAGTGTCGACGGAGTTTCCGGACACGATAATCCGGTCCGTTATGTCCCCGTCGCCGGCGGCGGCGGCGGTGGCGCCGTCATCAATGTATTCGGTGCCGCAATCAATAATAATCTGCGAAGCACCCCGGAGGGTGAGGGTTGGCGGCGTGAAATCCTCGACATAAACCGACCGCGTAACCGTTGGCGCGGCGTTCCCCACGGCATCCTTCACGTTGTAGGTGATCAAATAGGCGCCCGACACCTTCGGGTCCACCACGTCGCCGCCCACCACAATCCGTCCGCTCAGATTGCCGTCGCAGGTGTCGGTGGCCGTCGCCCCCAGCTCTGTGTAGGTTTCCCCGCACAACAGGGAAACCACGGGACTTCCCTTCAATACGATTATCGGCGCCGAGGTGTCCAAAACCGTCACGGTGCGGCGCACCGTGTCTGCGGCGTTTCCGGAAATGTCCGAGACATTATAGGTGACCTGATACACGCCGGCCACCTGGGTATTCACCGGATTATTGACAACAATCGAGCCGGTGATGTTGCCGTTGCACGTATCGTCGGCGCGCGCCCCGGCATCGGTATAGGTGGCGCCGCACTGCACGGTCACGTCGGGATTGCCCAGCAACGTGATGACCGGCTTGGTCGTATCGGTCACGATAACTTGGCGCGCGACGGGCACCGCGTTATTCCCCGCCGCATCCCGGGCATTGTAGGTGACGGCGTAGGATCCCGCCACCTGGGTGTTCACATTGGACGACGGCACGGGGGTGACCGGGCCATCAATATCATCCCGCGCCGTGGCACCGGCGTCTTGATAGGTGGAGCCGCATTCGAGGTAGACCGGATTCTGCCCAAGGAGCGTAATCAGCGGCGGAGTGCAGTCCACTACGGTCACCCGGCGGGTGGCCGTGCCGGTATTCCCGGAATCATCCGTCGAGGAATAGGTTAACACATAGGTCCCCAACGATGTGGAAATCACCTGCCCGCTGGGAATAACGGTAAGGCTTGTATCGCAGGCATCCGTGGCAACCGCCCCTTGGTCGGTGTAGGGCGTGTTCCGGCAATGCGTCAGGTTTGCCGCGCCATTGAGGGTAATCACCGGTGGTGTGGTATCCACAACGTTCACCACGCGCACCACGGGTGTTGCCTCATTCGCGGACGGGTCCTTCACCGTATAGGTGACGGAGTACTGGCCGGGCTGGCTTGGCCGGACGGTGCTTTGGGTTTGGATGATGGCGGTCAGATCGCCCGCGCACCCATCCTGCGCCGTCGCGCCGGGGTCCACAAAACCTCTGCCGCATTCCACCGTCAGCGGATTCGCGCCCAGCAGCGAAATCGCGGGGGCGGTGTGGTCCAGCACGTTCACCGTGCGGACCACTTCGGGGGCCGCGTGCCCCGCGTTGTCACTCACGTTGTAGGCAAGGGTATACAGGCCGGGCGTATTGACCAAGACCCGGCCCGTGACGGCCACGCGCGCCAGCAAATCACCGTCGCACGCATCCTCGGCGAGCACCCCGGGGTCGGCGAAGGTGGTTCCGCATTCCACTTCAATCATCGCCGCGCCCAGCAAGGCAAGCGAAGGCGCCTGCGTATCCTGCACGATGACCGCGCGGGTCTTTTGCTGCGCCACGCCGCCTTCCGAATCGGTGATGTTATAGGTGACGGTGTAGGTTCCCGGCGCATGGATATTCACCGGATTGTTCACTACGATGAGGGCGCTGATGTCGCCGTCCAGATCGTCCATGGCCGTCGCACCGGCGTCGTTGTACTCGCTTCCGCACTCCACCTCCACCGAAGCCTCTCCCAGCAGTGTGATTTCGGGCGGCGCATTTTGACGGACCAGTGTGCTTCGGATGTCGGGGGTGGATGTCACCGTCCCGCCGGTAGTGAACACCGCCTTTCCTGTAATTTCTTTGGCGCCGCCTTCGCTTGTCACCGGGACATTCACCGTATAAGCGAAGGTGTGGGGAAACGCCGGAGGGGCCGCCCAGGTGAACGTCAGTTTATTTTCTTCAATCGTGGGCGAAATCGCCGCGGAGACAAAGGTCCACCCGGCGGGCAATGTCTCTTCCAAGCGCAACGCGGTGACGGGGCTCAGGCAACTGTTGGTTAATTTGACAGTCAGGGTCAGGTTTTGCCCCATGGCATAGTACGCGGGCGCCTCGCGCTCCATCTCCAGGCACGGGAATTCTTCCAGGCATTTTTCCGGAATGATGTTGGAGGATAATTCTCCCTCATCCAAGCGATAGAGGCATTGGCCGTCTCGGAAACACGCCGTCCCCAATCCCGAAGTGTCAGGGCGGACGGAGAACGTAAACGATAACGGGAATGTGGGAATGGTGAACCATGCGAATGACAACGTGCCGGTGTTGCCCGAGGTGGTCTGAGGCGGGTTGCTGCCGCCCACACTTCCTGAAACCAGCGTCCATCCACTCGGAATGGTTTGCTTAAACCCCACCGCCTTGAACGTGGCGGCCGGCCCCCCTTGGGTGAGGGTCACGGTGGCCACTAGGGCGTCGTTGGATTTGTAATAACCTCCACCCGGACCCGTTGTCCCGGTCCATGATTGTGCCGCTGAAATGGATATGGGCTCTTGCTGGATAATGGTGTCCGCCTGGGGAGAAGAATATTCTGGCCCATCAGATTCTCGGAAACGGGTAATCCCGGAGACGATGACGGGGTCCGTGACGTTGGAGGTATTTACCTTGTAGGAAAACGAACAGGGGAAGGCGGGCATCATGTACCACTGAAACGTGCCCGTGCCTGTGACGCCTGAAGCGGGATAGTCAGTGGGAGCACTGCCCGTGGGTGCCGCGCCATCAAAAGACCATCCCGCCGGCAATGTCTCCTCCACAACCAAGAACGATAGTCCCTCGGTATCCGGACCCCGGTCGAGGGTTACCGTAAAGGTCAGTTGGGCGGTGCCGGGAACAAACCATCCGTTCGCATCCAAACCGGTCACGGTCCGGGTCATGGTCATGGTTTGCGCGGCCGCGCCCGGTGACACTGCCATCAGCGCCAGCGCCAAACATACCACCCACACTCCCAACGATCGCGAATTCGTGATCATGTCCCTGTCTCCGCTATTCCACCCCAACTCAGGTGTATTGCATTCCTCCGGAAAAAACGTCATCCGTCCACTATTCCTCTATGCTGGCCCCGGCACGGAATGCACATTGAGTGCACACCGGCCTCGGACACGGCCGCGCCCCCGGAAGGCGCTTTTC
>CAYXPO010000045.1:0-14099 GCA_964466925.1 uncultured Nitrospirales bacterium | reverse complement strand
GGCGTGTCCGAACACGGAGATGCTGATCGCCACGCAGTGCGAGAACCATTTGTTTCCGCTGATGAACCGGTTGGCGGATCGGTTCGAGCATACGCCCGAAATCTCGCGGTCGCTGGTCGAAATCCGGCGGTCGCCGTCGTGGTTTCTGCGATTCTCGAACGGATTTGCGCTTTGGGGCCGCATTGCGGGCCCGCGCGGCGTCAACTTCCAGGGCATGCACGTCCACTGGCAGATCATTGACGAAGCCCAGGAAATGACGGAATCCGCCTGGGGCGAACTCTACCAGGCCCTCAATGGCGGCGGGCGGCGCTGGGTTTATGGCGTTCCCAACGGACTCCGCAACACTTTCTACCGCATGACGCAAATGCAGGAGGCCGAACAATACAATTGGCCCAGTTCCCTCAATCCGGACTACTCCCCGGAAAAAGACGCCGAACTCGCCCTGCTCTACGGCGGACGGTCCACGCCCGGTTATCTTCACCGCGTCCTCGGGCAACATGGTGTTCCCATGCATGCCGTTTTCTCCCTCGATGACTATCTCGAATGCATTGATCCCGCCCTCGCGCCCGCCGATTACACGCTCCGTGAAAACGACACATTCCAGGTTCCTTTCGAGGTGCGTCCCGCCGAATACTACCTTGGTTGTGATCTCGGCTATGCCCGCGACCCCTCCGAATTCGTCCTGTACCAAAGTGAACCGCCCCATCTCATCAATATCCTCCGCCTCCGTCTCGAAGGCGTCAACTATGCCCGCCAACTCGAAGTTATCCAGCACCTTGAAGCCGCCTGCAACTTCCGCGGCATCGGCATTGACTGCGGAAACAACGGACGCGCCGTGGCGCATCAACTCATGGCCCTTGGCCCCCGCTGGTGCGGCAAAGTCCGCGCCTTTGAGTTCGGGGCCGCCATGGACCTCGAACCCCTTCCCGACGGCTCCATCCCCCGCCGCCGCGTCAAAGAATTCATGACCGAACTCATCCAGCGCCGCCTCACCGAGCACACCCTCCGGTTTTTCCCCTGCCCCGACCGGGAACAACAATACGCCGCCCATACCTATTCCGTGAACGCTTTCGGACAAATCGTCTACGAGAAAGGAAACGACCACATCATTGACGCCGACCGTTGCGCCCTGCTTTCCCACTACCTCGAAACCCTCGAAGTCTGCGAACCGCCGCGGCGCGGCGCACCCGTCCTTTTCTTCTGAAGAACATGGGCCGTCCTTGCTGTCGTTTGTGTCGTTTAGGTCCTTTCTTGCTAATCGCCAGCCGCTGACCGCTGACCGCTGACCGCTGATAGCCGATAGCTTCTTGCACCCTCCGCCCCCGTTTCAGTACATTTTATTTCGCTTACAACAAGGAATATCCTCATGCGCCGAATACTGCTCACCCTCGTTTTGCTCGTGTTTGTTTTTGCCGCCGTGCTTCTTTTCAGAACCGCCACCTTCACCTCCCCCCAAATCGAAGTCACACCCGCCGCGCCCGCCCCCCTTGACCACGACGGCGCTCTGAACCGTTTCTCGAAAGCCATCCAATTCAAGACCATCTCCAATCAGGACCCCGCCCAATTTCCCGCTGAAGAATTCGATAAATTCCGTGCCTACCTGGTGGAAGCCTTCCCCAATGTCCATAAAGCCATGAAACGCGAACTCATCAACGGCCATGCCCTCTTGTACACTTGGCAAGGCAGCGATCCGTCGCTGCCGCCCGTTATTTTCATGGCCCATTATGACGTTGTGCCCGTGGACCCCGGCAGTGAAGACAAATGGACCCACCCCCCGTTTTCCGGCGCCATTGCCGATGGTTATGTCTGGGGCCGCGGCACCATGGACTTCAAAGTGGGGGTCATCGGCTGGCTCGAAGCCTGCGAAACCATGCTCCAATCCGGTTTTCAGCCTCATCGCACGGTCCACCTTGCCTTTGGGCACGATGAAGAAATTGGCGGATTGCAAGGGGCCGTGAAAATTGCCGCCACACTTAAAGAACGCGGTGTGAAGGCCTTCTTCGCCCTTGACGAAGGCAGCGCCATTGTCCAAGGCATTCTCCCCGGCCTGAAGGAACCCGTTGCCCTCGTCAGCCTCGGCGAAAAGGGCTATGCCAGCCTCGAACTCCTCGTCGAAGGGGACGGCGGCCACTCCTCGCAGCCGCCCCGCGAAACCAACATCGGCATCCTGGCCCGCGCCATCACGCGTCTTGAAACCCATCAGATGCCCCTCCGCCTCGAAGGCCCCTTCCGCGAAATGCTCGAATGCACCGGCCCCAAAATGGCTTTTCCGCTGCGCCTCGTCATGGCCAACCTCTGGGCGCTCACCCCGATCCTCAAATGGCAACTCTCCGCCCTCCCCGCCGGCAATGCCGCCCTCCGCACCACCACCGCCCCCACCATTCTCGAAGCCGGGGCCAAAGAAAACGTCCTGCCCCTCCGCGCGCGCGCCGTGGTGAATTTCCGCCTGCTGCCCGGCGACACCGTCGAAGACGTCCTCGCCCATGCCCGGGCCACGGTCAACGATCCCCGCGTAAAGATAGCGCCGCTTTCCAATAACGAGGCCCACGAGGCCTCCCCCGTCGCCTCCACCAACAGCCCCGCCTACACCCTGCTGGCCGCCAGTCTCCGCGAAATGCTTCCCAACGCCATTGTCGCCCCCGGCCTTTCCCTCGGCGGCACCGATGCCCGCCATTACGCCGAAGTGGCCGAAGGCTGTTACCGCGTCGAGCCCATCCTTGTCAACGACCGGGAACTCGTCCGAATCCACAACACCGACGAACGCCTCTCCATCGAAAACTACCTCCGCGCCCTCCAAATTTATATCCGCATCTTGCGCAACGCATGCGCCTGAAACGACGCCCTGCGGTGTGTGTTTCCGGCGGAATTCCCTTGAACGCCGGAATCCTGCGCAGTATAGTGGAGGAAGCAGACCGTGTGCGTTGCCTGTTGACGGAAAATTTGTTGGTCCGCTGGCGGGTATCCCATATTCGCGCTATGGAAGAAAGTTTACGGATGTTAACCATGGAGGACCCAGGGCCATGTCCAGCCAAGTCTATACCGTTTCTTTTGCAAGCATTATCTTGGCTCTGTTCCTCTTCCCCATAGCACACGCGGATACCGGCGCGATCAACACCAATTTCGGCCCCGCCGCCGCAGTTTCCGCCGGAGTGAAAGGAACCAGTGACACAGGCGCCAGCCGGACCGACGGAAAAGACGAAGGGGAAGGTGTCAAGGAAGGCCAGGCCGGAGAAACAAATGGAAACAAGGGGGAAGGAGAAAGCGGCGCTTCCATGGTATGGTCGTCGTATGTGGGCGGGACGGGATTGGATGAAAGCAACGGCATTGCCGTGGACTCGGGCGGAAATGTGTACATCACGGGGACCACGCAATCTTCGGGCTGGGTAAGCGGCGGTTGGATTGCCACCTTTGGTGGGGAATCCGACGGCTATGTGGTGAAACTGAATGCATCAGGGGCGCACCAATGGTCCACGTATGTGGGCGGGACGGGATTGGATGAAGGCAAAGGTATCGCGGTGGACTCGGGCGGAAATGTGTACATCACGGGGACCACGCAATCTTCCGGCTGGGTGAGCGGCGGCTGGAAAACAACCCTGAGCGGCGAGAACGATGGGTATGTGGTGAAACTGAATACATCGGGCGCGCACCAGTGGTCCACCTACCTGGGGGGCTTATACGATGATCAAGGATATGGCATAGCCGTGGATGCAAGCGGCAACTGTTACGCCACGGGACACACGGCCTCTCCAGACTGGGTGAGTGGCGGCTTCAAAGTCTTATATAGCGGGAACACCGATGGCTATATCGTAAAGTTTAGTAATTTGGGGATACATCAATGGTCCACCTATGTGGGTGGAACAAACTTGGATGTAGGCCGGGGGATCGGGGTGGATGCGAACGGAAACTGTTATGCCGGCGGGGCAACGTTGTCGCCGGGCTGGGCCAGCGGCGGTTTTAATACAATGTATCGGGGTGGAACACTCAGCGGAGACGGCTATGTGGTGAAGCTGAGCAGTGCGGGGAACCACGTGTGGTCCACCTATCTTGGGGGGAGCAATGACGACGGCGGATACAGTATCGCACTAGACGCAATAGGGAGTTGTTACGCCGTGGGGAGCACGGAATCCCTGGGCTGGGTGAGCGGCGGATGGAATCCTGTCCACAATGGCGGCGTGGACGGATTCGTGGTAAAACTGAGTTCCGCCGGAGCGCACCTGTGGTCTTCGTATGTCGGCGGGACCGATACGGATGCATGCCGGGGCGTTGCCGTGGATTCCAACGGAAACTGCTACATTACGGGCGACAGCATGTCCTCCGGCTGGGTGGACCGGGGATGGGATACGAGCCTGAATGGCAATTACGATGGCTTTGTCCTAAAACTGAGTACGACCGGTTCCACTCTATGGTCTTCGTATCTGGGCGGCGCCAATGAAGATCATGGGATCGGCGCCATCGTGGATGCCTCGGGAAACTGTTACGTCGCGGGGACAATGCAGTCTTCAGGCTGGGCAAGTGGCGGCTGGGATACAACCCTGGAAGGCAATCAGGATGGGTTTGTGGCAAAGATTAGCCAGCTTCCGGAACCGGAGGCGCCGGTCAATCCCGGTGCAACGGCCATTGGCCCGGATACCATTACCTGGACCTGGGAGGATGCCTCCCTGGATGAACTCGGCTTTAAGATATTTGTGGATGAGGGGGCCGGGTTTCCCACCACGTTGCGCTTCACCACCGCCGCCGATGAGGAGGCATGGGTGGAAAACAGCCTGCTTCCCAACAGGCAGTATTCCTTCCAAGCAGCGGCCACCAACACCCAGGGAGACAGTGCGCGCAGCAGTAATTTCACGGCATGGACTTTGGCGGCCGTGCCCGCCGCGCCGGTTCTGGGAAATAGAGGTCCGCATAGCCTTGACGTAGGTATCGGGCCCAACGATGGCAATCCGGCCTATACGCAGTATGCCATTCGCTTTTCCTCTCCTTCGAGCGACAGCCTTTGGCTTCAGGGGAATACCGTTTTGGGTGCGGAACCCGTCTTCCAAACCAGTGCATCATGGGGCTTTGCCACAGTCAACAATCTGGAAGAGGGCACAACCTATACCTTTTCCGCCGTGGCCCGGAATGGCGCCGGCATTGAAACCGCTCCGGGGGCCGCAACCGCGGTTACCACCCTTTCCCCCCAAGCCGAACCGCCCAGCGAACCCTCCCTGGGGTGGGCCACGTATGTGGGCGGAACCGGCGATGATTTTGGAACCGATATCGCGCTGGACACCGTTGGGAACTGCTACATCACGGGATACACGACCTCCCCGGGGTGGGTGAATGGCGGTTGGGACACGGACCTGGGGGGAACTTCAGACGGGTATGTCATCAAACTCAACGCGGCCGGATCGCATGTGTGGTCCACCTATCTGGGCGGAACCGGCGATGACCAGGGGACGGGAATCGCGGTGGATGCCCAGGGCAATTGTTATATCGCGGGAATCACCAATTCACAGGAGTGGGTGAATGGCGGCGGGCAAACCACCTATGGCGGCGGCTCCTATGATGGGTTTGTGGTGAAACTGAACCCGGCCGGGGCGCACCAGTGGTCCACCTATGTGGGGAGTGTGAATGCCGATACCCCCTCGGGCATCGCATTGGATGCGGCCGGGAATTGCTACGTGCCCGGAACCACCAATTCCCCCAATTGGATGCAAGGCGGATGGAAGACGGTCTATGCCGGGGGCGCGTACGACGGATTTCTGGTGAAGCTGAACAATGCCGGGGCGGTCCAGTGGTCCACTTACCTCGGCGGCACAAGCGAAGACCGGGGGAATAGAGTTGCCGTGGACGCCAGCGGATATTGCTATGTAATCGGAACCACCGAGTCTGCGGGCTGGGTCTCCGGCGGATGGGATACCACCCATGGCGGCGGCGGTTATCCCGACGGCTACGTGGTCAAATTCAATGCGTCCGGCCAGCATCTGTGGTCCACCTATGTGGGCGGCGATGGCTTTGACTTGGGGCAGTGCATCGCCGTGGACGGCATGGGGAATTGTTATGCCGCAGGACAGACCAATTCAGGAGGCTGGGTCAGCGGCGGTTGGAACACCGTCCCCAACGGAACCGTGGACGGTTTTGTGGTCAAACTCAATCCCCAAGGTCTGCACGAATGGTCCACCTATCTGGGCGGAATAACAGAAGACCGCGTCAACGATATCGCCGCCGATGAAAATGGGAATACGTACATCACGGGACAAACGGATTCCGCGGAATGGATGATTGGCGGCTTTGACACCACCCCCAACGGATGGCATGACGGCTTTGTGGTCAAACTCAGCTCCACAGGCGCCCACTTCTGGTCCACCTGCCTGGGGGGGGTAAATAATGATTGGGGGCAGGGTATCGCGGTGGATGGCAACAGGAACTGCCGCCTCACCGGGACCACCTACTCACCGGATTGGATAAGCGGCGGATGGAACTCCCACTATGGCGGCAGTGCGGATGCGTTTATGATGAAGATTACCCAGCACTTGGAACCGGCCGCACCCACCAACCCCGGCGCAAAGGCCGTCGGCAAAACATCCATTACCTGGACATGGCACGACAACACCTCCATCGAGCTGGGCTACAAAGTGTGGGTGGACATGGGGACGGACGCCCCTGTCACCCTCCGGACCACGACCGCCCCCAATACGGAAGCCTGGATTCATTCCGGGCTGCGTTCCAACACGCAGTATGCCTTCCAAACCGCCGCCACCAACGCCAATGGCGACAGTGCAAAAACGGACGTCTACACCGCATGGACCCTGGCCGCCGTGCCGGCCGCCCCGCTGCTGGGCCACCCCACCCTGCACTCCCTGGACGTCAGTATTGCGGAAGGGGACGGCAATCCACCCTACACGTTATACACCCTCCGTATTTCGACCCTTCTTGGCGACAACATTTGGGTCCAAAGCGATGGCACGTTGGGCGCAGTGCCCTGCTACCAGACGGCCGCCGCTTGGGGCACCCTCACCGTTACGGGCCTTGCTGAAAATGACCTCTATGGGTTTTCGGCCCGGGCGAAAAACGAACTGGGCATTGAAACCACCTTTGGTCCAAACGCGTTCGCCACGACCCACGATGTCGAAGGCGAGGGCGGTATCGAGGGCGAGGGTGATATCGAAGGCGAAGGCGCTTTCGAAGGGGAAGGCGTCATTGAAGGAGAGGGCGCCATCGAAGGTGAAGGGGAAGGCGCTCTCGAAGGCGAGGGCGGCGCGCAGGAGGGGGAGGGTGCCCGCGAGGGTGACGAGGAAGACGGGCGTCATACCGCCGACCAGAACGCCGACCATCTCATCAGCCTTTCGGAACTGCTGCGGCCAATCCAGTTTTTCAATACCCGCGGATTTCATTGCCAAGCAGGCACCGAAGACGGTTACGCCCCCGGTCCCGAAGGCGACACCTCCTGCACTCCGCATGACAGCGACTATAACCCGCAAGACTGGCGCATCAACCTTTACGAAATCCTCCGCCTCATCCAATTCTTCAATTCCGGCGGCTACCATTATTGTCCCGGCGTCGGCACGGAAGACGGCTTCTGCCCCGGCCCCGCCTGAACAGACGGCATGACCTTTTCCCGGGTTCAACTATCGGCTTTCAACGCTCTGGAAGGGTTTGAATTGTTCACTAAAGCAATAATCACATAGCATCCCGGCATTGTTCGGGCATTGTTTGGACTATGCGGCGCTGAGATGGGGTGCGGATATGATTCAGAATGGCGCCGGCTGGAGCAAAAGCAGGAATACCACATTAAAGTGGCAATAAATGTGGCAAGGACAGCCGGGTCGAATTCTGCAGGCGCTGTTTGCCGAATTTTTTCCGGGTGCCAGGCAGGGTACGAGAGGTACATATCCTGAATGGCATGCATGGATATACGTGGGCCTGCCTCAGAATAGTGGGTGCCCAAGTGGACAGGGGCAACGGATTTTTGCTATGATCTTCCTGTTGGCGGCGTAGCTCAGTTGGTAGAGCAGCGGAATCATAATCCGTCGGTCCGCGGTTCAAGCCCGTGCGCCGCCACCAATGACAATTCAAGGTGGGTTGCGGCCGTTGGCCCCGCCCGCCTTTTGTGTTTCTCACACCCACAATCAGCCTAAGGAGATGGTGGAATGAGTTTCATAGACGATATGCGTTCGTGGTGGATCAGCCGCAAGATGGCGAAATGCGGCAAGAAATGCCGTTTTGGGCGGGGTATGCTCATTGACGGGCATGTGGAAGCCGGACCCTTGTGCCGATTCCGGGACGGGGCGGTGTTCCGCACCCATGGCAAGGGTAAAATTGTCTTTGGCAACCACATGGGCTGCAGTTTCTATTGTGTATTCGAGGCGGAGGAATTGATTCAGGTCGGCGACCGCACGGGCATCGCCGAGTTTACCGTCATCCGGGATAATAACCACCTGCTCATTGGCACGGACGGCAATTGGGGGTTGACGCCCCGCATCGTCAAGCCGGTGATTATCGGCAATGATGTGCTCATCGGAAGCCGCTGCTATATCTATCCCGGCGTGACGATTGGCGATGGCGCGGTCCTGGCCGCGGGCACCATCGTGATGGAAGACACCAAAATCGGCCCGCTGGAGGTCTGGGCCGGCGCGCCCGCGAAAAAGATATGCCACCGCATCGAGGGCATTCCGCCGGAACGTCTGAAAATGGCGCAGGAAATGATTGAAAAGGCCGGGGGGATCCGCAAAGACCGTTACCAAGGGACGATGTATTAGCGGGTTTAGGGTTTGGCGCCGGACGGGCAGGATATATAACGAGGTCTTTCAGGCAATTGCGAAATTGCCCTTTTCTCAAGCTGATATTTTTAGCGCAAATTACCGGAATTTTGCAGCTAAACCGGTGCTTTGAAGGACGATTTTGCGGATGCCGCATTTTTCATTATGCCGGGAAAGAGATCGGCCCGTGCGTGTATAATCATTTCCCTGTGTGGAAGCGCCGTCAGTGCCTGGAGCATTGAAGAGGCCGCATCGCTTCACTTGGGAGACCGGACATGACCTTTTTCACGGTGGAGAACAAGAGCGTTCCGTCCACAGCAAAGAAAGAGAATGTAGTAAAGCGGACGTTGTTGGCCGCCGGGATAGTCCTCTATCTGGCGGCCCTTTTCTTCATGCATGATTCTGTTCCTTCGCTTGTTCAGCGCGAGACGGTTTGCATCGAAGGGCCGGGGGGGAAGCCCTGTCTGGGCACGGTGTGGCGTCCGGAATCGCCCAAGGCGGTCATTCTCATCGGGCATGGCGTGTCCGCCAATCAGAGTGTGATGACAACCTCCGCCAAGGCCTTTGCGAACAATGGGTATATCGCCGTGACCTTCGACTTTTGGGGGCATGGCCGTTCCCGGGAGCGGTTCGATTGGACCTCCAACCCCGGCCAGATACATGCCTGGGTTGCCTGGGCGCGTGAACAATTCAAGGGATTTCCGCTGGCATATATGGGGCATTCCATGGGCGGGTTCTCCGGCGCGGAGGCGTTTGTTCAAGACCCGGACGGGGTGGATGCGTTTGTAGCCATGGGCGCGCTTCCCAGGCAATTTCCAACCTGCAAGACCCTCGTCGCCTTGGGACGGTTTGAAGAATTATTTTCCATTAAGGAAGCCCGGCAACAGGCCCAGAGCAAAGCGGAGGTGGCGGCCAGCCCCTTCAGCGATCACGCCCTGGAAACGTGGGACCCCCTGTTGATTCACCGGATTATTTCCTGGGTAAATAATGCGCTGGGGTTTAATCAGCCCGGTGTGTTCCCTTGGGGACGCTGGATGCTTTCCATGCTGGCCGTCGTTTTGGGATGCGTTACGGCACTATTCCTGGCGGAAACGATAACCTCATGGCTGCGCTCCGCTGCCGCGCCCCGGCCTTCTTCCCCACCCCCCGCACCCACCCGCCGCTGGAGTATCAACGTTTACCGGCTTGCGGGCCGTTTGTTCGGGATTAAGGGAAATGGCGTTCCGCCCCGCTCAGGCACCTTCCTGCTCGCATGCCTGCAAGGAATTTTGTTCAGTTTGAGCTTCGCCCTGTTGCTTTCCTGGGTGTTGGATGGCCACATGTTTACCAGCAATCTTAATCATCCCGCCCGCTGCGTCATGTGGCTTCTGCTGGCCCTGTTTATGACGCCGTTCTTTTTGCTGGATGCCTCGGCCTTGGAGCGGCTTCCCCTGTCCGGCGCATGGACGCGATTTGCGGTGGCCGCGCTCACGTGGTGCGTGCCGTTGCTCATTCTAGGTGCAGTGCTTCGTATGTTGTCGCCAGGATTGGCGTTCGGGGGGATGATGTTGGGCATCGTGGCTTTCCTGTGCGTCATTCTCGCGGCTATTCATGCGCTGGCCACCCGGGCTACCGGGGATTACCGGGCCGGCGCCATTGCCAACGGCATCCTTTTCGCCTGGGTTATCGCCTTCTGGTTCCCCTTGGTTTGGGGATGAAACCCGGCACACTTCCCCTCCGGTCTGATAGGCCAATGAGAGAGCATAGGCCGTGTTCCGGCCCAGTCTTTATTGGAATGCAGTTCACGCACATTGGAGGGTTCCCGGGTGAAGTCATATTCAGGTGATGGCCGTCTTGCGGCCGTGGTGTTTGGCGCGGCGTTGATGGTTGCCGTGTTTGGATGGTGGATGTCGTTGCCGCCCAATCCCTTGCCGGAGAATGCGCCGCCCACGGAGTTTTCCGCCCATCGCGCCATCAAGCACATCCAGCAGATGGCGGTCGAGCCGCATCCGGGCGGATCACATGCCAATGAGAAGGTCTACGCCTACATTGCCGCGCAACTGAAGGCGATGGACGTTGAAATGATTGTTGATCGTCCGATTCTTACCCAGGATAATGAACATGGCGTCGAACAAGTGGGGGCGATTCTGGTGCGCCTTCCCGGCACGCAGTCCACCGGCGCACTGGCGATAGACGCCCATTTTGACTCCACGCCGTACGGTCCCGGGGCGGCGGATGACCTCAGCGGCGTGGCGGCCATGTTGGAGGCCATCCGGGCGCTCAAGGCAAGCCCTCCTTTAAAGAATGACACCCTGTTTTGTTTTGCGGACAAGGAAGAGATGGGGGGGCCGGGCGGGCCGGGGGTCTTTTTCCGTCATCCCTGGTTCAAGGACGTTCGCGCCGTTCTGGGTCTGGAGGTGCGCGGAACGTCGGGACCGGCCTTGATGTTTGAGACGGGGCCGGAGAACGGTTTTCTGATCCGGCAGATGGCGAAATCGTCGGCCCAACCCCGGGCCACTTCGATCATGTATGATTTTTACAAGCGCATGCCCTTCGGCAGTGATTTCAACCAGTACAAGCGGAAAGGGCTTCCGGGGCTCAATGTGGCCTACATTGACAGCTTCTGCAATTACCACACCAAGCTGGACGCCCCGGAGAATGTGAGCCTGGCCAGCCTGCAGCACCACGGCTGCTACACGCTTGGCTTGGCCCGGCAATTGGGCAACATTCCCCTGGACAACTGCAAGGCGCCCGATGCCACGTATTTCAACACCCTCGGATCGCACATGGTGGTGTATCCGCAAAGCTGGGGCTGGCCGCTTGCCGGGATGGTCCTGTTTCTTTTCGCCGCCATTCTGGTGTTCGGTTTTGTCCGGAAACGGCTCTCGATCACGGGGATGCTGGCGGGCGCCGGGATCATGCTGCTCACGGCGGTGCTTTCCTTTGCGTTGACCGCGCCGCTGGCCGCCGCCGTCTATTTCATGTTTCGCGAACACGCGCTGTACCGCGACCATATGTTTGCCTTGGGCCTCCTCCTCCTTGGATTGGGCCTCTTTGTGATGCTCACCCGCATCGTGCGGGAACGGGTCCGGCCGCAAAACCTGTTGGCGGGCCTGATGCTGTTGTGGGCGGTGTGGCTGGTGGCCTTTCAGGTGTATATGCCGGGCGGCGCCTATGTGGCGCAGTGGCCCTTGGTGTTGCTATCCCTTGGATTGCTGGTGTTGCTTCTTTCGCGGGACCCCGATGGCCCGCGGGGGGCGTTGCTGGCCGTGTCCTCGCTGGGCGCGCTGCTGGTCATCCTGCTGCTCGCGCCGACGGTGGTCATGTGCAGCTATACGCTGACCTCCCTGGCCAGTCCGGGAATCCTGGTGGTGGTGTTTTTGCTTGCCGGGACGCTGCTCCCGCAAATGCGCTTGATTCCCGTGAAAAAGCAGGTGCGGATTGGGGCGGGCCTCTTTGTTCTGGGCGGGCTGATCTTTGGCTTGGCCATCGTGTCCAATACGCCCAGCCCAACGCGCCCGCGCCAGAATTCGTTGTCGTATGCGGTCAATTTTGATACGGGTGAAGCGTGGTGGATCAGCAACGCCCGGAAATTGGATGAATGGACCCGCCATTTCTTCAAAGAGGATTCCCCCCGGAAATCCATGGAGGGTATCTTGGGAGCGCATGAAAAATATCCCCTGTTGTGCGCCCCCGCCCCGATGCCGCCCTTCGAGAAACTGGTGATGACGAAGCTTGAGGATCGGGTTGAAGGGGACCGCCGGAAACTTAAGTTCTTCGTGGATTCGCCCCGCGACGCGCAGCATATCCGGATAGAACTGACCTCCGATGCGCGGGTCTTTGCCGCCAAGGCCCTGGGCCTCCCCCTGAAGGGCGATGACAACCACTGGCGGCTGTCGCTGGACACCATTCCCTTCGAGGGGGGCGAAATTGAGATTGAAACCGAACCCGGCAAGCCGCTGGAATTCCGGGTCCGCGAAGAGTCCTATACCCTTCCGGAATTCCTTGATTTCCCGCCCCGGCCGGATTATATGATGGTGGAACCCAACCGGGTGCTGGAACGCCGTAACCGGGTTGAGAGCAACCGTTCCTTTTCCATTTGCACCTATACCTTCTGAGGAAAGGAGAATCGGCCATGAAACCGCTGAGCAGGCGTGGTTTTATCGGCGCGGGATTGGGCATGACCGCCGCCGCGCTCGCCACTTCCCCGAAACCCATCTTCGCCGCGGCGAAGAAGAAATCGCCCAATGAACGCCTCAATATCGCGGGCATCGGCATTGGCGGCATGGGCGCCGCCAATTTGCGCGCCATGGCCAAGGAAAACATCACCGCTTTGTGTGACGTGGACCAGCACTACGCCGCCAAGACGTTCGCGGAATATCCGAACGCCGCAAAGTACACCGACTACCGGGTCATGCTCGAAAAGCAGAAAGACATTGACGCGGTGTTGATTGCGACGCCGGACCATACACATGCGGTGATCGCGATGGCCGCCATGCAGGCCGGGAAACACGTCTATTGTCAAAAGCCGCTGACCCATGCCGTGTTTGAGTCGCGTCGGTTGGCGCAGGCCGCGAAGGAAACCGGCGTGTGCACGCAAATGGGCATTCAGGGGCATTCCATGAAAGACGCACGGTTGATTTGCGAATGGATGGACGCCGGGGTAATCGGTCCGGTTCGCGAGGTTATCGCGTGGTGCAGCCTGACGTATTATCCGTGGGGGCACGCCGGATGGAGTTCCCCCATGGCCACCCGCCCCGCCGACACCCCCGCCGTGCCGGACACGCTCGACTGGGACCTGTTTATCGGCCCCGCGCCCATGCGCCCGTACCATCCCTGTTATCATCCCGCCGTCTGGAGGAGTTGGTGGGATTTTGGCTGCGGCATGATGGGCGACCGCGGCGCGCACACCATTGACCCCATTTTCTGGTCCTTGAAACTCGGCCATCCCACCAGCATCGAAGCGAGCAATACCGATCTCAATCCGGAAACCTATCCCATCGCCTCGGTGGTGCGCTATCAGTTCCCCGAACGCGGCGGTCTGCCGCCCGTGACGCTTACGTGGTACGATGGTATCCAGCCGCCCGCGCCGTTAGCGGCGGGGGACTCCAAACAACTCGGCGATGGTGAAGGCGGCGCGCTCTTTATCGGCGATAACGGTTTCCTCACCTGCGGCACCTACGGCAACAGCCCGCGGTTGGTCCCCGAAGACAAGATGAAAGACTTCAAACCACCCGCCGAGACCATCCCGCGCGTGAAGGGATCGCACGAGGAAGACTGGATAGACGCCTGTAAGAACGGGTGTCCCGCCGGCGCGGACTTCAGCTACTCCGGCCCCCTCACCGAAGTTGCCCTGCTCGGCAACATCGCCAAACGCCTCCCCGG
>CAYXPO010000044.1:13297-14100 GCA_964466925.1 uncultured Nitrospirales bacterium | reverse complement strand
GGTGCGCGAAGGCGGCGAACGTGCATTTACCATCTTGCACGAACGCTACCAGCACCGCGTGCTGAACTTTTTCTTCGGGATGAGCGGCGACCCCCAGGCCGCCAACGACCTCTGCCAGGAAACCTTCCTGCGCGTCTGGCGCGTCCGCAAACGGTATACCGCCACCGGCTCCTTTCCCGGGTACTTGTTCGGCATTGCGCGCATGATTTGGCTGGAACGATGCCGGGCCCAGCGGAAAATCTGGCGGCTCGGCCAATGCCAGGACATCCGCGAGCCGTGGGAAATGCCCGCCGATCCCGCGGACGGCCCGGACGTCCGCGCGGTGCGGAGCGAAGTGCAGGAACGCATCCTGAACGCGCTCGAAGAATTGCCCGAAGAGCAGCGCATGGTGTTTGTGATGCGCAACATCCATGGATTATCCCTTGAAGATATCGCGAAGGCGCTGGATTGCCCGGTAAACACCGTGCGGTCCCGGAAGATTCTGGCGGTGAAAAAAGTCCGGCATGTGTTGTCCGCGGTGTTCTTGAGCAAAGCGGACCGGACGGTGTAGGAGAACAGCCTTATGGAATGCAGAATGATACAAAGCCGGTTCACCGGTTATGTGGACGGCGATTTGCGC
The DNA here is from genome assembly GCA_964466925.1 of uncultured Nitrospirales bacterium. Taxonomy (GTDB): domain Bacteria; phylum Hydrogenedentota; class Hydrogenedentia; order Hydrogenedentales; family CAILVY01; genus CAILVY01. Next base: position 13,481 of record CAYXPO010000044.1, on the reverse strand, counting down.
CCATCCGAACGCCGGTGGGTGGACGAGCATCTGAAGGAATGCCCCGCGTGCCGCGCCGAGCCACGCCTCGCCAAGGATGGCACAGTTGGCATCGTTGTCCAGCACCGCCGGGAGGCCAAGCGCCTCGCCGAGCCGGTCGCGGAGGGGGAAGTTCACCCAGCCCAGGTTGGGCGTGAGCAGCACC
>CAYXPO010000044.1:0-13287 GCA_964466925.1 uncultured Nitrospirales bacterium | reverse complement strand
AGCGTTTTCTCCAGGACTGCCATGAATTTCTGGTGTGCCCCGGCCCCGCCTACTCTTTTGAGACCTTGCGCGCCCGCATGGCCGCCATCGAACCCCTGCAGGAAGTAATCGCCTTCCTGCCCAAACTCCGCATCAATGCGTTCATTCCCCGCTTTGCCGTCGCCATGCTGGCCCTCGTATTGATTGGCGGAGCCCCCTTCACCCTGCGCAATTCCCGTCATGTATACAACAACGTGCGCCTATCCTTCGAAGACCGCGCCGCCCAATGGGACGACACCTATCAGGACCGGTTGGACGAGGAATATCGGAACCGGATGAATCCCCGAAACGCATAATCCCCGCCCCGCCATGTATTCGCACGGCCACCATGCAAAAAAGGGCGGTTCCCGAGGTCTTGCCGCGCATGTGCCGCCTCCTGTCCCGCTTCAATCGCTACTCCGCCTTTTATACCGGCATTTATTCATCAATAAGACTCTTATAGGCGGGCCCTCCCGCCGCCACATAACCACCGCTGGCGCCGGATTCCGAGGCGCTCACCCAGAACGAATACAATCCCCCGTTTTTCAACGAGAACTGAATCCGGACGGGTTGTCCCGCCGCCGCCGATAAATCCGAAGCGCCTTTCCATTGAACACGTGCCGCCGTGGAATCGCCAGAGACCGGCTCGCAGTTCTCCAAGGTGAACGGCGGGATGGGCTGTTCCTTTTGATCCAGAAGGGCCGCACGAAGCGATCCCTGCGGCGCCTTGACGTTCACATAGAAATATTTCCCGCTGAAGCGCACCGGGCGGGTGATGAGGGTGCCCTCTTTTTCCCCGGCGTCCATCGAAGCGAAACCGTCCCGCCGCAAGGTCGCGAGCCCCGTGGCGCTGATGCCCGAGGAAGTGGAACCCGGCACGCCGGCCCGGCCACTTACATAAAAGTACAACTGATCACCCACGACCAGGCAGCAACCGCCCGCCGACTGGATATTCGCCCAGTTCCAATCCCCATAATGTTCCGACACCGGGATGAAGGGGTCATGCGAGGGACGCTGCCAGTGGAAACCGTCCCGGCTGAACCCGATGCAGAGTTCGTTCGGTTTCGCGCGGTCCTGCGGCTGGCCCCGCCAGATGCTGAACAGCCCAATCATCACGCTTTCATAGGCTACGGCATCGAGGTTATAGAGTTCACAGGGTGTTTTCAGATCAGGGCGCGGGGCGTCGAGTGTATCCGCGCCCACCCAGAATTTCGGCTGCCCCTTTTCCCATTTCGCGCCTTCCAGGACGTCCTTGTTTTCCCAATAGCGCCGGAAACGGCCTATGCTCGTCTGCTCATAATCCCGGATGCCATACACCCACCTATTCCGAAACGGATTGAACAACACCGTGCTGCGATCCCCCAGCGGACCGCTGGTGGCCACCCGCTCACTCCAGTGAATTCCGTCTCCCGAAAAATAGAGCGACAACACGCCGCGCGGCCCAATATGCTCAAACAGGAACATTTTGTAGCGCCGTGCCGGTTCCTTTTCTTGAAGGTCGAGCCAGACCGTGCCGGAGTCCCGGAGCACGGTATGCACGATATTGGTGCCGGGGACCACGTCCAGTTCCGGTTTCTCCCAGTGAAGGCCGTCCTTTGAAGTGGCATAGCAGGTGCATTGGGTGTACCCTCCCATATACCACATTTTGAACAACTTCTCTTGGGGGTCGTACCAGACCCCGTCGCTGAACACCATGGCGGTGGGACAGGGATGCCCGCCCGAGACACCTTCCTGTTCCCAGGGCTTGTCCGGGCGCACAACAGGGTTGTCTGGATGATAGGCTGCGGCATGAAGGGTTCTTGCAAGCGTAGTGCGATCTATTAGAAAATCGTCAAACAGGAGTTGCCGCCCCACATCAATCGGGATCACCGCCGGGGGATGGTCCAGATAGGGCACGGGCATGGGATTACGGGAAGGGGCGCCATAATCGGGCGGCCATTCGGAAGGAATGGAGAGGCCATTGGGTAAAATTTCCTCGGAAAAAACGGGGAACAGGGCCAAGACGAAAATTCCCATGAGCAGTAAACAACGGACTTTTGCGCGCATTGCTTTTCCTCCTTCAATCGTGGCATTATACACCACGTTCCGGACAGGAAGGGAAAACAGTTGACATTGCGGCGTCAACATGGTATGAATAAAGCATTGTGGACGTAAGTCCTGTTGCCTCCGGCAACGGAGAACCGGCGGAGAAAACCGGATGAAGCATCATAAATTGATTTCGCGGAAGCCCCAGCTTTCTCAGACTTCCAATCTCCAGGTGTGGAAGGATTTCCTGATTGAGCTGGAACGGCAGTTGATTGAATGGATCTATCAGAAAACCATGTAGGGGATATTCCCATGAAACGTCATGTGCGAAACATCAGCCGGCGGCCGGAAGCCGCGCAGATTAGCAATCTGCAAATCAAACTGGAATCCACCACCACCATGATTGATCAACTGCTGTTGGTCTACCGGCAACAGCCGTGGAAAGCCATCGGCCCCACCGGCAACGGTTCCAGCAACAACAGCAATTCGACTTCAACAAACACGAACACCGAAATTTAGGATTGGGTGGGCAAATACCCGGCCGTCTCTTCCTCCCGGAGGAACGAGATGGCCGTTTTGTTTAGATGCGGCTCCGCCCGATGTCCGCCAAGGCGATGCGCAATTCATCGCAATCCCGGAACCGGTTCTCCGGGCGCTTGTCAATGAGTTTCATAATGATGTCGCCGAGTTGCTGCGGGCATTTGGGATTCACGGCGGTGGGGTGTTCCGGCATGAAGCGCAGATGGCATTGATACATCTTGGGGAGGCTGTCCACCACAAAGGGCACGCGGTCCGCGAAGAGCATGTACATCGTAATGCCGAGGGAATACTGATCGACGGCGGCGGTGATCTTTTCCTTCCGGATGAATTCCGGGGCGACAAACATGGGGGTGATTTGTTCGCCCACGTTGCGGTCCAGCAATTCCAGGAGGAAACTTCCCCCAAAGAGCGAGTAGTCCGCGATTTTCGCGACGCCCCGGCGCGTAAACAGGACGTTCGCCGGCTTGAAGTCATGATGAATGGCGTCGTTGTCGTGCAGGTATTGGAGCCCGTTGCAGATTTGGGCCACCACCGTGAGCCGTTCCTGCAGGTTCCAGGGCCGGTTGAGCAAATACCATTTCAGGTTGGGCCCGTCCACGTATTCCATGATCATGCAATTGCCGTCCACGGGGTTGTCGTCCAGAAAATCAAAAATCTGCACCAGGTTCTGATGCTTGAACTTCTTGAACCGCTTCACCTGCTTCTTCAAATCGCGGAGGTGCAGGGCGTTGCGGAAGAAATTTTCCCGGAACCGCTTCACCGCCACCATCTCCCCCTTCACCGTGTCAATGCCCCGGTAAACGCGCCCGGTGCCGCCCTGCCCCAGGATGCGGTCCAATTTGTAATGATACAGCTTGGCCCGATCCGGGATGAAGGTCTCTTCGCTCATTGAAGTGCGATCTTCCATAACCTGTTACTCCAAATCCAACGCAATCTCCGGCGCATCCCCCCACAATCCGTCCAAATCATAAAACGCGCGGGCCTTTTCACGGAAAATGTGAAAAATCACGGTCCCATAGTCCATCAGGATCCATCCGTCGCCGAAGCCGCCTTCACTGCGCAGGGGACGCACCCCGATTTTCTTCATGCCCTCGAGCACGGCGTTATAGATGGCCTTGGTCTGCGGTTCGCTGGTGGCCGTGCAATAGATAAAACTGTCCGCCACCAACGTCAACCCCCGCACGTCAAACGCCTTGATGTCCTTGGCTTTCTTTTCCGCGGCCAACTCCGCAATCCGCCGTGTTTGCGGCAGGAAGGATTCCTCTTCCGCCGATTTCTTTTGTTTCTTCACCAGACGTGCCAAGGGGGTCCTCCTACGCGCTCAATTCTTTACGAAGAATTTCGTTCACTTTTTCGGGATGGGCCTTGCCCCGCGAGGCCTTCATCACCTGGCCGACCAGGAATCCAATCACCCGGTCTTTGCCTGCCTTGAACTGGGCCACCTGCTGGGGATTGTCCGCCAACACCTGCCGGACAATCGCCACGAGGGCGCTCTCGTCCGATATCTGCACCAGACCCTTCTCTTCCACGATGACTTTCGGCCCTTTTCCGGAGGCGAACATCTCCACCAGCACATCCTTGCCGATTTTACCACTGATGGTGCCGCCGTCAATCAGTTGGATCATTTCCGCGAGGCCGGCGGGGAGTACCTTGCATTCGTCTATTTCCTGTTTGGCGTCCGTCAGCAGGGCCTGAAGATCGCCCATGATCCAGTTTGCCGCCTTTTTCGCATCGGCGCCGGCCTTCACGGACGCCTCGAAATAGTCCGCCATGGCCCGGGTGCCGGTCAGTACGGTGGCGTCATAGTCCGACAGGCCGTACTGTTCCTGGAACCGCCGCTTTTTCGCCAGGGGCAGTTCCGGCAGGGATTCCCGGATGCGCTGCTCCCAGACGTCATCCACGGCGATGGGCATCAGGTCGGGCTCCGGGAAATAGCGGTAATCGTGCGCCGATTCCTTGGAACGCTGGCTGAAGGTCACGCCCCGGCCGGCGTCCCAGCCGCGGGTTTCCTGCGCGATCTTTCCGCCGCTCTCGATTACCTCAATCTGCCGCGCAATTTCGTATTCTATCGCTTTGGCGACGCCGCTGAAGGAGGCCACATTCTTCACTTCGGTCTTTGTGCCGAATTCTTTCGCGCCTTTCGGGCGTACGCTGATGTTCGCCTCGGCGCGCAACGAACCTTCCTCCATGTTGCAGTCGCTGACATCGAGGTATTGCAGAATCTGTTTCAGCGTGGTGAGGTAGGCATAAGCGTCCTGCGCGCTCCGCAGGTCGGGCTCCGTCACAATTTCGAGCAGGGGCACGCCGCTGCGGTTGAAATCCACCCCGCTGATGCCGCCGCCCAAGGTGTGCGTATTGCGCGCGGTGTCCTCCTCCATGTGGGCGCGGGTAATCCCGATGCGCTTGACCTGCCCGTCCACTTCAATGTCCAGATTTCCGTTATAGCAGAGCGGGAGATCATACTGGCTGATCTGGTAATTCTTCGCCATGTCCGGGTAGAAATAATTCTTCCGGTCCATTTTCGACCACCGCGATATGGTGCAATTCAGCGCCAGCCCCGCCGCCACCGACTTGTTCACCATTTCCCGGTTCAACACCGGCAGCACGCCGGGCATGCCCAGGCAAATGGGGCAGACATTCGTGTTCGCGGGCGCGTTGAAATCCGTGCTGCACGCGCAGAAAACCTTCGATCGCGTGTTGATCTCCACGTGGACTTCCATCCCGATGACTGCTTCGTACTCCACAGGCGCCTCCTCAGGCAATGGGCGGTTTGCCCAGGGTTATGCCGCTGTTCTTCTCATAGCAATGCGCCACCCGCAGCAGCGTGGCTTCATCGAAGGGTTTTGTCATGAATTGCACGCCGGCCGGCAGCCCGGAAGCGCACAGGCCACAGGGCATTGACAGGCCCGGCAGCGTGGCCAGGTTCGTGGCGATGGTGTAAATATCGCTCAAATACATTTCCATCGGGTCGGCGGTTTTCGATCCGAACTCGAAGGCCGGCGTGGGCGAGGTCGGCGTGACAATAACGTCGCACTGCATGAAGGAGCGGTCGAAATCTTCTTTGATCAGCCGCCGCACCTTCTGGGCTTTCAGGTAGTAGGCGTCGTAATAGCCGCTGGAAAGCACATAAGTGCCCAGCATGATCCGCCGCTGCACCTCCGGGCCGAAGGCCGCACTCTTGGTTTTCACGTACATCTCGCGCACGTCCCGCGCGTCCGGATGCCGGAACCCATAGCGCACGCCGTCGAAACGGGCCAGGTTCGCGCTCGCTTCCGCCGTACAAATGATGTAATACACCGCCAGTGCATAATCCAGCGTCGGCAGGGAGACTTCCACGATTTCCGCGCCCTGCGCCTTCAAGACATCTATCGCCGCCATCACCTTCTCCCGCATTTCCGCGCCCAGCGCCTCCGTGAAGCATTGCCGCGGCATGCCGATGCGCAGGCCCTTGATGTCACCGGTCAGCGCCTGGGTGAAATCGGGCACGGGCAAGTCCGCCGAAGTGGCGTCCAGAGGGTCCTTGCCGCACAGCACATTGAGCGCCAGCGCGGCGTCCTCCACGTCTTTCGCAAAGGGGCCAATCTGGTCCAGCGACGAGGCAAAGGCCACCAGCCCGAACCGCGAGACGCGGCCATAGGTCGGCTTGATGCCCACGCACCCGCACAGGCAGGCCGGCTGCCGGATCGAGCCGCCCGTATCGCTGCCCAGGGAAATCGTGCACATATCCGCGGCCACCGCCGCCGCGGATCCGCCGCTCGACCCCCCCGGAACGCATTTCAGGTTCCACGGGTTTTTCGTGGTCTTGATTGCGCTGTTTTCCGTCGAGGAACCCATCGCGAACTCGTCCATGTTCAATTTGCCCAAAAAGACCGCGCCCGCGGCGTCGAGTTTCTTTATGATGGTGGCATCATAGGGGCTTTGGTACCCCTCCAGTATTTTGGAAGCGCAGGTCGTGTGCCCCTGCTGGGTGCAGATGACTTCCTTGATGCCGATGGGGGCGCCCGCGAGCGCGCCGGGGTCTTCACCCCGGGCGATTTTCGCGTCCACCGCCCGCGCCTGCGCCAGGGCGTATTCCGGCCACACCTGCGTATAGGCGTCCACCTTGCCGTCCACTGCGGCGATGCGGTCCAAAAAGCTTTTCGCGACCTCCGCCGCCGAAACCGCTTTCGCGCGCACCGCGCGGCTGATTTCATGCGCAGTTTTTTCGTGCCAGGCCGTCATTATGCGCCGCCCTCCGTGTCCAGAATCTTCGGCACGATAAAATACTCCCCGTCGTGTTGGGGGGCGCCGCGCAAGGCGGCGTCCCGTGCCAGCGATTCCCCCACGAGGTCTTCCCGGAACACGTTGGTCATTTCCATGGCGTGCATCATCGGCTCGACGTTCGAGGTGTCCAATTCGTTCAATTTGTCCATGTAGCTCAGGATTTCGCCCATCTCCTGCTGGAGCCGCGCCTTCGCGGCCTCATCCAGTTCGAGCTGGGCCAGCCCCGCCACATATTCCACTTGTTCGCGCGTTATTTTACTCATGGTTTCCCGCTTGAAAGTTGCTGAAATCACGTGAAAAGAATATCATACCCGCCCACTCCGTTTCCAAAGAAGAGACCTTGGAAAAAGTGCTTTCAGGCCCCCGCCACCACTTCGCCTTCCCGGGCGAAAAGCGCAACAAGCGAATCCCCTCTTTCCCACTCTTCCGGAGTCATCGCAATGGCCTCGATCGGTTCCCACACTTCACAAATCGCATCCGCAAGCAGTTCGATCCGGTTCCACCGATCCATGCCTTCAAAACTCCTGGAGATTACCATAAGGTCAATATCACTGCCTTCATGGTAATCACCACGGCTGTACGACCCAAAAAGAACCATTTGGGGATTGTGGACACCACGCGCTTCAAGTGCTTTCTTATAGCGCTTGATTATTTCAATAACAGCGTCTTTATCCATTCCAGAACCGCTTTATTTTCATCCAACACTTAAAATTGCGCTTTTTTCAACTTTTGTTCTCGTACAATCCCGCGATGCCCATGCCGCCGCCGATGCACATGGTGGCGACGCCGTAGCGTACGCCGCGGCGTTTCATTTCGTGGATGAGCGTTGTGCTCACGCGCGCGCCGGTGCAGCCGATGGGGTGCCCCAGGGCAATCGCGCCGCCATTCACGTTCACGCGGGCGATATCAATGCCCAACTCCCGTATGCAGGCGATGGACTGCGAGGCGAAGGCCTCGTTCAACTCCCAGAGGCCGATATCGCTCACCTGGAGGCTGTTCTTCTCCAGCAGTTTCTTCACCGCGCCAATGGGGCCGAGGCCCATCACCGCCGGATTGCACCCGCTGGAGCGCACGTCGCGCAGGTAGACCGCGCCCTCCGTGTTCACGTTCGCGGGCACGGCGTCTTCCGCCACCAGCAACACCGTGGCCGCCGCGTCGTTAATCCCCGAGGCGTTCGCCGCCGTGACCGTGCCGTCCGGCTTGAACGCCGGCCGGAGCTTCGCCATCTTCTCCACGGTCGTGTCCGGCTTCGGGTGTTCATCGGCGTCCACCACCACCTCCCCCTTCTTTTGTTTCACGGTGACCGGAATGATCTCCTCCTTGAACACTCCCGCCTGTGTTGCCCGTGCGCATTTCATCTGGCTGTCATACGCGAACGCGTCCTGTTCCTCCCGCGAAATGCCGTATTGGGCCGCGATATTCTCCGCCGTGAGTCCCATGTGATAATTGTTGAAAATTTCCCACAGCCCGTCAAAAATCATGGCGTCCACCGCCTTCACATCGCCCATCCGCGCGCCCGCGCGCATCGCCGGGAGAATATACGGGGCCAGGGTCATGTTTTCCGCGCCCCCCGCCAGTACCACGTTAGCACGGCCCAGCAGAATGCTCTGCCAGCCCAGTTCCATTGCCTTCAATCCCGAACCGCACACTTTGTTAACCGTAAACGCCGGGGTAACTTCCGGGAGGCCCGCCCCCAACGTAATCTGCCGCGCGGGGTTTTGCCCTTGGCCCGCCTGAAGCACATTACCGATCACCACCTCGTCAATCTGCGCGGCTTCGGCGCCCGTGCGGCGCATGGTCTCTTTGGCGGCCAGCACGCCCAGTTCCACCGCTTTTGTGTTCGAATATACCCCGTTCATTGACCCGATCGGGGTCCGCACGCTCCCAAGCACCAATACATTGCGCATGATTTTGTCTCCTCTTACCTAACGTTCGGTTATACCCGGCATTTTAGCACTTCCCGCAGTGTAAATAATACTTCGGAAAGGTTTTGGGCACGGAAACTGCCGAACCCGGATTATGCACCACCCCTCAATCAGGCGGGCCCCACGCAGAAGCCGTCCTCGGTGCCTTCGCCGGGGCAGTAATGGAAGCCGTCGGAATTGAAAAATTGGATGAGCCGGAGCAATTCGGTGAGCCGGATGCGCCAATCCGGGGGATTGTAGTCGGTGGCGTGGTGCGCACAGCTCTGATCGCCGGGATCGGGCGCATAACCATCTTCCGTGCCGGGTTGGCAATGGAGCCCGTCGGAATTGAAAAACTGAATGACGCGCAATAATTCGGAAAGACTAATGCGTCCGTCGCCGTTTTGGTCCGCGCTGTGATGGATGAGCGGGGTTTCCCCTTCGCCTTCGACAGCGCCTTCCCCTTCCACACTTCCTTCACTTCCCTCGATGGTCCCTTCACCTTCGACAGCGCCTTCCACCGCCCCTTCGGCGCCTCCTTCTCCTTCTCCCTCTTCCCCTCCTTCGCCTTCAATAGCGCCTTCCGTGGTTCCGCATCCCGCCGGATGGATGGCCGGATTCAAGGCATTGGCCACATAGATGGCGGGCGTGCTTCCGCCGCCGGCATAGGCGTTGTATTCGTCACGGTTGCTGCATCCGTCGCCGTCGGCATCGCCCGCCGGCCCGAGCAACGCGCCGTCCTGCAGGGTGACCAGACCGCTTGGCGCGAAGGGGAATCCAAACAATCCCGCCATTTGCACGATGGCATTGATGGAGTTGGCGTCGCCCATTGTGGCATAGCCGGAAAAGAGGACGGCGAGATGGATGCCGAAGTTGTTGGCTTCGTTCTTCGTGCCCAGGGATTCGCAATATCCCGCGGCATTCAAGTCGTCCAGCAAGATGGGGTAGATATAGGCAAAGTTCGCGGCTAGGGCGGACGCCACGCCCGCTTGGGTGAGTCCGTTCGGAAGGGAAAAGCCCGGGGTGTTGTAGACGGACGCGATGAGGCCCAATTCCGCCTGGGCGTCCAGCATGCCGTTTCCGGCGGGCGCGCCCGATCCGGACGGGCCGTTGATATCCAGGGAAGCGCACTTCAATTGGTCCAAGAAGGCACAAAAAGCCGGAGCTTCGGTGCAATTCAGCGAACTCTTGAGCAACGCCAGGATGGCTTGCATATTGGCATACACCGGATCCGCAGTGGCATTGCCGACCAGGGCGCAAAAATCCAATTGGCCGGGTTCGGGAAAGGGGGGGGCATAGCGGCAAATGCGTTGTTCATAGGTAATGGACAACGTAAAGACGGGATAGGCAATCCGGAGGCGGACATTTTTATCGCCGGGGGTGGTCCAATTGGGGACATCCGAGAATTCAACGGTATACGTGGTGCCGGTGCTGGGGGCGATATAGAGGTCTTCCACGATGTCGCCGCTGTTGTGCCAGGTGGCCCCGCCGTTAATGGTCCATTTGGCGCCCGCCGCCACCGCCTCCGCCGGATACAGGTTTACGTCTATGGAACCCGTGGTGGCGCGGGCGGACAGTGTGATCGTGCTCAAGAGAAATATGACGGCCATGGAACGTTTGTTTACCGCGATGGACATAACCCAGAATCCTTCATGGTTGCATTCACCAAGCCACGTTTTCCGTTGGCACGGGAAAGGGCGCTCCTCCGGGAGTGTTCCATCCCTAAGTATCTTGCCCATGCCAACGCACGCTGACACTCCATCTATACTATACACTATTTTTCATGGACTTCGCGCGGGAAGGCAAAAAAAGACGCGGAATTTTTGCGCCCTTCGCGCCGCCGCCTTGAAAATATCCTTGCGTGCCATTCCTTTGTGTGGCTCCGGTGAGTCCGGTGCGTCCGTGCGGGTCCGTGTGTGTCCGTGTCTCCGCATCCAAAAGCCGGACGGCCTGTCCCGCAAAGGAACAGGCCGCCCAATTAATTCTCAGTTAAACGATTACTGCCCGGGGCAGTAGCCATCTTCGCTTCCGAGGCACGGATGATAGCCGCCGATATTGAAGAACTGGATCACGCGCAGCAGTTCGGACAGGTTGATCAGCCAATCCTGCGGGTTATAGTCGCTGCTGTGCGGCGTGCAGGAATGGTCGCCGGTGATGCTGGGCGCAAAACCGTCTTCCGTGCCGGCCTGGCAGTGATACCCGCCGGAATTGAAGAACTGGATCACACGCAGCAGTTCGGACAAGCTAATCAGGTTATTGCAATCCTGATCCGCCGCATGGCAACCTTCGACGCCGCCTTCTGTGCCGCCGCCTTCGCCTTCGGCGATACCTTCAACCGCGCCTTCGACAATGCCTTCCTCGGCGCCTTCCACGACACCTTCAACCGCGCCTTCCACGACACCTTCAACCGCGCCTTCGACAATGCCTTCTTCACCGCCTTCGCCTTCGGCCACACCTTCACCCTCGCCTTCGCCTTCGCCGCCGCCGCATTCGATCTGGCCGCGGATTTCACCATCGGCGAAATCGGTGCTGAGGATGTTGATGTAGTAGTTGCCCGGCTGCATCACCAGCGCCAATTCACTGGGCGTCAACTGATAGACAATGGGGCTGGCGGGCGCGCCCAGATCAATCAACAGCGTGCCGTTTTCCGTCGCGGTGCCGGTGTAAATCCCGGCGGACACCGGATTGGCCACTGTGTGCTCAATCGTCACCTGGACAGTGTTGGCCTCGGGATTGAACGGGAAAACCACGCCTTGCAGATAGGCGGTGCCGGCGGCCGTGGTGGTCACGGGCGGCACTTCATTCGCGCCGTTCAGTTGAATGATGCACGGGGCATCCAGGCACGATTCCGGGACAACGTTGGCATCGAGCGCCGCATCCACATAGAGAATGGACGGATCGGCCGGAACATGCACTTCGCCTTCGAGGTCTTCTTTCGCGCCTGCGGCTTTTCCTTTCCCGGTGCAGGGATCCGGATCGCCTGTATCCACCGTCACGCCGCGGCCGCGCAGGGTGGCGACTTGCTCGCACAGGGCCGGCGTAAACGTCAGGCCCGCCAGATAGAGCGTGTCGCCCGCGCCGAAGCCCGGATTGTTCACTAATGCGGTCAAATCGGTCACCGAGGTGGCAATGAGGCGCACTACGGACAAATTGATCAGCCCCTCCAGCGCGCTGATATCGCTTACCGCGGTCACCGACAAGTCAATGTTGGTGAGGTTGGTCAACCCCGCCAAAGGCGAAATATCGCTCAGACTATTGCAAAGCGACACATTGAAATAGGTAAGCGCGGTGAGGCATTCAATGCCGCCCAGGTTTGTGGAACCCGATTCGCGGCCATTGAATGAGAAGTATTCCGCGACATCCGCCCACATAATGTCACCGGTGGGCTTTGCAATACCCGCACGCACCACCGCTTCCACGGCAGAATCGGTGAAGGTAATGGGGCCGGGGCAAAGCGGGGGCGTTTCGCCTTCGGCGGCGCCTTCCACTTCACCTTCCACCACGCCTTCCACGGCGCCTTCCACGGCACCTTCCACAGCGCCTTCGACAGCGCCTTCCACTTCGCCTTCTTCTTCGGGGCAGAGGACCGGCGTGAAGTAATTGTATTCGCAGTAATTCGAGACGCCGTCGCCGTCCGCGTCACCACTCGGCAGCAATTGGCCCAGTTGGATGTAGTTTTCTTTGTCCAGCGTGGGATCCGGGAACCCGTCCGGCAGATATTCACCGACGAACGCATTCAATACGGCCACCAAGCAGGCCACAAAGCCGAAGGAGCCGGAGCCTTCCACGACCACGGGCACATCGGGGGTTTCGGGAGTCGGTTGCGAGATAATGGTGTAGTCGCCGTCGCCCAAGGTGATATAGGCCTCCAGGACGGGCAGCAATTCAACGGCCACGCTGTTTAGAATAGCCACGGCCACCGGGCCCAAGTCCGCCTCGAACTGCGCCACATTATGGTTCCAGGCTTCGGCAACCATATCAAAGTTCAGCGTGCCATTATTGAATACCGGGTTCCCCAGAATCGCCTGCAGCAACCCGAATTCATTGGCCGCATCCAGAATGCCATTCCCGTTAACGTTGATGATCAAATTATCGGAATCCGTTGAATCAATGTAGAAAGAACCATTGATGTCCGCATTATTCGGACGAAACCGATCCACCAGATACTGAAATTCACCGCCCAGTTCGCCCAGCAATTCATTGTTCACAAGGCCATCGAACAGCGCGCAGAAATCCAGTTCAATCGGGTCGCCGGGCATCATGGGATCCAACGCGCCCATCACATATTCCGCCGCACCCTTCATTTGGGCGTAGTAATTGTATTCCTCGCGGTTCGTGTAGCTGTCGCCGTCCGCATTGCCATCGGGCCCGAACCAGTCCGGCAAGGTCACCAACTGGGCCACATCCGGCGGCGTAACGCCCAGACCTTCCAGCAACCCAAAGAGCGCGCTAATCGCGCCAATGGTTTGGTCATCGCCCAGAATGGCATATCCTGCCAGCGTATACGACAATGCCTCGACCAGCCACGGGGCCAGCG
>CAYXPO010000043.1:0-14333 GCA_964466925.1 uncultured Nitrospirales bacterium | reverse complement strand
TTGGAATTATCTTTGGAAGTGTCTTTGTTTGGGTTGGCGGCGGAAAACGAGGTGAACCTGGTTTGTACCAGCGCGGGCGGCGCATGGATCGGGGAGGCGCGCCGGATTGCCGCGCGGGTGCAGGTATTGAAGGCCCGGAGCGGCTGGGATTTCACCCAGCAATGGGCCATCGCGGATGCGCTTCGCGCGCATCCGCCGCACGTCATGCACACGTTTCTTTTCGGTTTTGACCTTTATGCCAACAAAGCGGCACAACGCGCGGGAGTGCCGGTTATTGTGTCGAGCCGCCGGGAACTGGCCCATTGGCAGAAACGCCGCCATCTTTTCATGCAACGGCGTGCGAACCGGTACGTGCAGGCGATTGTGGCGAACAGCGAGGCGGTGGCCGATGATGTGCGCCGCCGGGAGCAGGCCGAGCCGTCCCTGGTGCGCGTCATCCCCAACGGCCTTCATGCGGACGCTTGCCAGTGCCATGCGTCCAACGACGCCCTGCGGGAGCGCTTCGGCCTCCCCAAGGGAAAACACATTGTCGGCATGGTGGCCAATTTCAGTCCGGTGAAGGACCACCGCCTGTTCCTGGATATGGCCGGCATACTGCTTCAACGCCGTCAGGACGTGCATTTTGTGCTGGTGGGCACGGGCCCCCTGTTGGACGCGATCGGGCGCTTGGTGCTTCGGCGGGGCCAGGCGGAACATTTCAACCGGTTCGCGACCATCAATGAAATCGCAGAACTACAGGCGGTCATGGATGTTTCCGTGCTCTGCTCAAAACGGGAAGGATTTCCGAACGCCATCATGGAATCCATGGCGGCGGGCAAACCGGTGGTGGCGGCGGCGGTGGGGGGCGTTACGGAACTGGTGCGCGAGGGTGAAACGGGACGCCTGGTGCATTCGCGCGAACCCAAGGATTTCGCGGATGCCGTGGAAGCGTGTTTGAACCACCCGGAGGAAGCGCGCCGCATGGGCGGGGCGGCGGCACGGTGGGTGCGCGAGCATCTGACCGTGGAACAGATGGTGGATCGGCACCGCGCCCTGTATCATGAGTTGCTCGAACGCCATGCGAAAAGGAAACGCTGAGCCGTGTGTGGTATCTGCGGGATAATGAATGATGATCCGGACCGGACCGTGAACGTGGCGCGGTTGGAGCGCATGAATGCCGCTCTGGCGCATCGCGGACCGGATGACGCGGGCGTTTGGCATGAACCGGGGGCGGGATTGGCGCACCGGCGGCTCAGCATCCTGGACACCACGTCCGCCGGGCATCAGCCCATGATCAGCGCAGACCGCAACCTTGTGATGGTGTTCAATGGGGAAATTTACAATTTCCAGGCACTGCGGAAGGAATTGGAGGGGCGGGGCGCTTCTTTCCACACCCAATGCGACACGGAGGTGCTGCTGGAAGCGCACCGGGTTTGGGGGGATGACGCCGTCCACCGGCTAAACGGCATGTTTGCCTACGCATGCTACGATAGGCGCCGCCGCCGGCTCGTGCTGGTCCGGGACCGCCTGGGCATCAAGCCCTTGTTTTATGCCCGGCAAAACGGCGTCTTGGCGTTCGCGTCGGAACTGGATGCCCTGGCCCGGGGCGGATTCGCGGAACAGGGGCTGAATCCCGGGGCCATTGACGCCTATTTCACCTATCTTTACATTCCGGCGCCGGACACGGTCTATAAAAATGTCTTCAAACTCCTTCCGGGAGAACGGCTGATCCTGGAACAGGGCCGCATCACGCGCGAGCATTATTGGCGGCTCGATTTCAAAGAAGAGGCTTCATGGACGCTGGACAGCGCGGCGGAGGCGTTTCTGGCGCTGTTCACGGATGCGGTGCGGTTGCAGCGGATCAGTGATGTGCCCTTGGGGGCGTTTTTGAGCGGAGGCATGGACTCGAGCGCGGTGGTGGCCGTATTGAGCCGGTCGGCGGAACGGCCCGTTAAAACGTTTACCATCGGATTCGATGATGCGCATCGGGATGAGACCCGCTTTGCCCGGATCGCCGCCACGCATTTTAACACGGACCATACCGAAGAAATTTTACAGCCGGACATGGTGGAGACCACGGGGTGTTTTGCACGGCATTTTGGCGAACCGTTTGCGGATTCTTCCGCACTGCCCATGTGGCTGGTGTCGCACGCGGCGCGGCGCGCGGTAACCGTGGCGCTTTCGGGCGACGGCGGCGATGAATTGTTCGGGGGCTATACCTGGATGCACCGGAACCGGCAGGTGGCGCGCTTCCGGAAAATTCCGGCCCTGGCGCGGCGCGGCGCACGGGCGGTATTGTCGGCCTTGCCGGAAACGCCGGCCGTGAATCAAGTGCGGCGGTTTGCCGGGGATACTTTTCTGACGGCGGACGAGAGTTTCCGGCGCCGCCTCACCTGTTTCACGCCGGAAATGCGCCAAGGGTTATATATTCCGGAATTTGCCCGGGAACTCCAACAGCATCCGGTGGACCGCTTTGCGGAACATTGCGCGAGGGCGCGGACCCTGTCCGATGATGACCGGATGCTGTATCTGGACACGGCGATGTATCTGCCGGACGACATTTTGACCAAGGTGGACCGCATGAGCATGGCGCACGGCCTTGAAGCGCGCGTTCCGCTGCTGGACCACCGGCTGGTGGAGTTCGCGGCCACCGTGCCCTTTTCATTGAAATACGCGCAGGGGGTGTCGAAACGCGTGATGAAACACGCCTTGCGCGAACTGCTTCCGCCCGAATTGCTTGTGCAACGCAAACAGGGTTTCGCCATTCCCATTCACCGGTGGTTCCGCGAGGCCTTGCGGGACCCCTTCCGGGAACTGGCGCTCGAAAACGGCCGGCGGAGCGGCCCGTTTCTCTCCCATGCCTATGTTCAGCGTCTTTTTGATCAGCACCTTGCCGGAAACGAAAACCACGGCCACGCTCTTTGGGCCATACTTATGCTGGAGCATTGGCTGCGCCATGTGGAAACCAAACCGGCGCTTCGCGTATAAACAGAGGGGTGGAGCAACGGAATGTTTGACGCGGACCTGAGGGACAAATACGAACGCGCCCGGATTATGTTCCAGAAGCATCATTACGCCCAGGCGGATGCCTTGCTGGAAGAGATCGGCCACACCTATCCGAATCATCCCGACATCCTCTACGCACGGGCGCGGTGTCTCGGGCAATTGGGGCGCATCCGGGAAGCACGCGTTCTCGCCAACAAGCTTCAGACCATGCATAACGACAAACGTGCCGTGGGGCTCCATGCCTGGCTGAAAAAGATTGATTGAGGAGGCGGCTATTTGAGAATTTTGCGGCCTTCGGAGGACTTGATGCCGGAGATAATGCGCTCGAAGCCTTCCTCGTTGGCGCAGGCGGAAATGGCTTCGGGTTTGGTGACCAATCCCTTCTGATACAATTCGACCGCGTACTGATCGAAACTGCGCATGTCGCCGTCCACTTCGATAATACCGTGCAATTTGTCGAGATCGCCTTCCAAAATGGCATCGCGCACAATGGGGCGCCCGCCAAGAAGAATTTCGACGCAGGGGATGCGCCCCCCGCCAATGCGTTTGAGCAGGCGCTGGCAAACAACGCCCTGGAGGGTATAGGCGATTTCTTGGCGGATCAGGTCGCGTTCGGCTTGGGGGAAATAGCTGATCATGCGGTTGATGGTATCCACCGCGGTGGTGGTATGGAGGGTGCTGAAGACCAAGTGGCCGGTTTCGGCGGCGCTCAAGCCGGCGCGGATCGTGTCCATGTCGCGCATTTCGCCGACCAGGATGACGTCGGGGTCTTCGCGCAAGCAGCCGCGCAGGGCGTTGGCGAAAGACAGGGTGTCCCGGCCCACCTGGCGTTGTGAAATGATGCACTGCTTGTCGGTATACACATACTCGACGGGGTCCTCGATGGTGATGACGTGCGCTTTGCGGCTCTGGTTGATGTAGTCTATCATGGCCGCGAGGGTGGTGGACTTGCCGGAGCCCGTAACCCCGCAGACCAGAAACAGGCCGCGGTGTTTGTTGCAGACTTGGCGCACGACGTCGGGGATGTTCAGTTTCTCAAACGGCAGGGGGCTTTCGGGGATCAACCGGATGGCGAGGGCGCTGGCGCCCGCCTTGATATAGCCGCTGCACCGCAGATAGCCGACGCCCGCCGCATGGAATTGGAAACTGGATTCGCGTTCGGTCTCCAAAATGTTCAATTCATTCTCCCCCCCCAGCTGGAGCATGATCTCCCGCATGTCTTCCGAGGTGATCAACGGCATATCCAGAGGCTCCAGATCATTGTCAATGCGGATATAGGGACGGTTCCCCGCGCGCAGGTGCAAGTCGGAAGCGCCTTTCTTGCGCATTAACTCAATCAGGACATTGATATTGAAGCCCGTGGACACATATTCCACGATATCCAGGGTCCAGGTTTGCGAACGCAACGAATTCTTGGCATACGTCTCTACCATCTTGTCCAACGGCAATAATTGATTGAGCTGGCGCCATTCGAAAGGCGGGACAATCAACTTGCAGGAGCCCTCTTCCACCCGTACCCGCCCGTTGATTTGAGAGGCTTGCATGGCCTGAGTGATCTGTTCCGGGTCCGTGCCTTCCTTGAGGGGAAAGGAAATTTGCATGAAGTCCACGCGTTTGGTCAAATCAGGGGCTTTGGCGGTGATGATACACCCCTTGGTTTTGAATTTGACTTCCGCCGGGGCGCCGCATTGCCGGATAACTTCTTGAAGACCGGTACGAAAAATATCCAGGATCGTGCTGTTCGATTGACTTCCGATAAACATAAAGACACCTTATTTGCGCGAATAGTATATGTAAAGAAGTCCGTATCTTGAGCGGGCAACTCAGAAAAAGCAAGATACCACGAAAAGCCCGAACAAGTCAAAAAATCGCCCTCATTGGGAAGCGAGACTTTTAGGGGCGGGATGCGGTAAAGTGGTGGGCAGGAACGTAATCATTGGCGAGGCCGCATGGGCAAGGAAATCGAACGGAAATTTTTGGTGCGGGATGAATCCTGGCGTGCGGGTGCGCGCGGGATGCGGTGTACGCAAGGGTATTTGACCGTGGGGCCGCCGGTGACGGTGCGGGTGCGCATAATGGATGGCGCGGCGATGCTGACCATCAAGAAAGCGGGGACGGGCCTCACGCGGGATGAGTTCGAGTATCCGATTCCCCTGGAAGACGCGCAGGGCATGCTGGGGGGGCTGTGTGAAAGTTGCCCCATTGAAAAGACAAGGTATATAGTCGTGTATGAGGGGAAAAAGTGGGAGATTGATGCGTTTCACGGACAGAACGAAGGATTGGTGGTCGCGGAAATAGAACTCGAGCGGGAAGAGGAAGAGTTTGCGCGCCCGCCGTGGCTGGGCGTGGAGGTTTCGGGCGATCCGAAGTACCTCAACAGTCATTTGACGAAGCATCCGTTCCGGTCGTGGCGGGAGGCAGGGTCTCCCGCGGGCGAGGAGTAAACGGCGGTGCAGGACGTGTTGGCGCCCGCCGATGGAGTGGTGTTGTGGCGGAAATAGTGTGTCCACTGCAGGAAATGGCGCACCGCATGCCGGAAGCGCCGGCGATCCTTGCGCCGCACCGCAGCTATACCTACCGCGACTATCATGAATACGTTTCGGGCGCGGTGGCGAATCTTCGGAAGGCGGGGCTGGGCGAAGGCGATCTGATCGCGATTGCCCTGCCGCCGGGCACGCCGTATCCCATTTTGTTGATGGCGCTCTTCCGCCTGGGGGCGGTGGCCTGCCCCATGAACACGCGTTTTCCCGCACAATATCTTTTGGAAACGCTGGAACGCATCCGGTGCCGGAACATGGTGGTCCCCTACGGGGCCTCCGTGACAACCGTCTATGGGCGGCTGTATGCCCTGGCCCCGCGGGATTTGGTGGATGACCGGCTGGAAACCTCCGCCGGAGAAGCCCTTCTGGATCCCGACCGGCCCGCGGCGATTGTCTTGACCTCCGGCAGTGCGGGCCCGCCCAAAGCGGCCCTGCTCAGCTATGGGAATTTTTACCACAGCGCGAAATGGTCCAACGCCAACATACCGTTGGGGCGGGGGGATCGCTGGCTCATGTCCCTGCCGCTGTATCATGTGGCTGGCCTGGGCATTTTGTTCCGCTGCCTGCTGGGGGGGGCTTCCATAGTTTTTCCGGCGTCCAACGAGAACCTCGAGACGGCGATACGCAAATACGAAATCACCCATGTGTCCATGGTGTCCACGCAATTGTACCGCCTGCTCCAAACGCCGGAAGGCGCCTCGGCCCTTAAACCGCTCAAGGCCATTCTCCTCGGGGGCGGGCCGTTGCCGGAATCCTTGATTCGCAAGGCGCATCTGGAAGGGCTGAACATCTTTTGTTCCTACGGCCTCACCGAAATGGCCACGCAAGCCACCACCACGCGCCCGGGGGACCCGCTCAGCAAGCTGCTCACGGTGGGGAAGCCGCAAAGCCCGGGCACCGTCCGGTTGTCGCCGGAAGGCGAAATTCAGGTTCGGGGGGAAACGCTGTTTCTGGGCTACGTGGAGGGGAATGAGATTTCGCGGACGCTGACGGACGACGGCTGGTTCTGCACACGCGATTTGGGCGCGTGGGAATTTGACGGATACTTGAAGGTCTTGGGCCGGAAAGACAATATGTTTATCGCGGGGGGGGAGAACATCCAGCCGGAAGAGATCGAGGCCTGCCTATGCCGCGTGGAGGGGGTGTTGCAGGCGGTCGTGGTGCCGGTCGAGCACGAAGAATTCGGCTCCACCCCGGTGGCGTTTGTACGGCTTGAGGAAGGCCGCAAACTCGTGCCGGAGGAACTGCGGCAGGCGATTGCCCCGCTTCTGCCGAACTATAAGGTTCCCCGCCATTTTCTGCCGCTCCCGGAGAACGATCCCCTGACCGACGCCAAAGTCTCCCGCAAGGAATTGATTACCCATGCGTATCATCTGCTGCGGGAGCCGAAGTGATCCGCGCTTATTTCTCCGGAAACATCCCTATCAAGACGTCCGCGAAGATTGCGTGCCCGCGCACGTCGGGGTGATTGATGGAATTGGCTTCGAGGGTGGTGTAGGGGATGCCTTTGCGCCACAAGCGGCACCATTCCTTCGAGGCGTCCGCCAGGGCCACTTGGTTTTCCGAGGCGAATTGCCGTAATCCCTTCACATACGGGCGTGGATCTTCATCAAATTTCAAGGTGTCGGTTTTCAGCCAGTCCGGACGCACGAGATGGGGTGTGATGAGGGCCGCTTCGGCGCCAACGCCACGCAGGTCCGCGAGTATTTTGGCATAGTGCGTCTTTACGGCGGCTTCATCCATGTAGGCGTCATTCACGAACTCAATCGTTACCAAATCGGGCTTGGGATCGAGCACGTCCCGTTGATAATCATACGTGCCGCCCTTGGGCGCATTCATGTATCCGGCACTGTTGCCGCCGGGCCAGGCCGCTGTTTTCAGGGTAATATTCGCGTTTGGGAAACGTTGCTTCAGCCGGTCCACAAACAACTGCTGATACCAGTTATCGCCATGGCCGTCCACGCCACCGCCGTGGGTGACGCTGTCGCCCCAGGCCACATACACGAGCGGCTCACCGGAACGCAGTTTGGCCAGCGTCTTCGGCAAAAGCCGTTCGGCGATATCGGAAACCGGGACAATTTGCAAGGATGCGCTGAACTCAATGGGAAAAAGATTGGCTTCGGTCAGTTGTTCTGTTTTTCCCGGAACCCAGATGTTCGCCACCGCAACCTGTCGTTCACTTAACGCGGGGGGGAGCTGTGAACCCACACCGGGGATTCCGGGCACTACTGAGAGGTTCCCGTGTTCATCGCAAACAATGCTGTCCAGGCGGTTCGGCGCATAGTCATAATCGAGATAGACCGGTTGGTCCGCGCGAATGGCGCCGCCTTCAATTCTGCCCACTGTGCCCCAAAACGGGTCCATGCGGCAGTCCTTGTCCACAATGAACGGCGCCGCATCGCCCGGGGCGGGTTTCACCCGGAGGGTTTCCGGGTATAAAGCGCCTGCGGCGGTGCATTCCATGGTGATGATCTGATTGGGCCGCGCTCCTTTTACCCACCCCCCGGCATTTTCATTGAACACAGGAAGCGTATCGTGCTTCTCGTCTTTGATGGAAACGTGTTCCGCCGGTTTGACCGTTAAGGAGACCGCTTTAGGAACGGCTATGACGTGCGTTCCATTTTGTAGCTTCCCTGGTCCGGCTTCAACGGTCCAAGGACCAGTGATTTGAATAGGCAGGGCGTCTTCCAGCGCAGGCGCAGACAGACTGGAACAGACGATAAATGACAGGAACAACATCGCAGGACTCCTTTAGCCGGGGTTTTTCATCATACATAGTACATGTTTGCCATGGCTGGCCGCCGACTGCCGGTGTCGGCGTTTCAAAGAAGAACGTTTTTCATATTTCAAAGCACAGCGTTTGGCGCGGGTTCGTTCCAGCGTACAACTTTGGAACGAGCGGCAAAGAATGCGCCCGGCAACCACGAAGGATCGCCGGGCGCAGGAAATGCATTAGGCTTTGATGTCCGGCAGGCAGGTAAGCCCCTGCTTGAGGATATCATCACTCAATTCATAATCTTCCAATTTTCCGTTCAGGTAGGCGTCATACGCGGTCATGTCAAAATGCCCGTGTCCGCTCAAATTGAACAGGATGGTCTTTTCCTGTCCGGATTCCCGGCACTTGATGGCTTCGTCAATGGCCACGCGTATGGCATGGCCGGATTCGGGCGCGGGGACAATGCCTTCGCACTTGGCAAAGAGCAGGTTGGCCTCGAATACGGGATTCTGAAGCACCGCCACGGAACGAATCACATTGTGCTTCAACAGATGCGCCACTTGCGCCGCCAGGCCGTGATAGCGCAGGCCGCCCGCGTGGATGCCCGGCGGCACGAAACTGTGGCCGAGGGTGTATTGCATGAGGAGCGGCGTCATGCCGGCGGTATCGCCGAAATCGTAGGCGTACGCGCCGCGCGTCATGGTCGGGCAGGCTGAAGGTTCCACGCCGATGACATCAATGTTCCTGCCCTTCTTGAGTTTGTCGTGCACGAAGGGGAACGCAATCCCGGCGAAATTCGAGCCGCCGCCCACACAGCCGATCACCACGTCCGGATATTCCCCCACGCTTTCAAGCTGAAGCTT
The DNA here is from genome assembly GCA_964466925.1 of uncultured Nitrospirales bacterium. Taxonomy (GTDB): domain Bacteria; phylum Hydrogenedentota; class Hydrogenedentia; order Hydrogenedentales; family CAILVY01; genus CAILVY01. Next base: position 5,229 of record CAYXPO010000043.1, on the reverse strand, counting down.
GGCCTCTTCACCGATAATCGTCTGGTGCAGCAACACATGGTTCAACACGCTGCCCAGACTGTACTTGATGGAGCCGCCGCTTTTGGCCGCCACTTCAATGGCCTCGGAGATCGCGATGCCCAGGCTGCCGGTGGTGTCCGGCATTTCCGCAAGAATCTTCTTGCCGAAATCGGTGGTGTCGCTCGGGCTGGAAATTACCTTGCCCCCATAGGTTTGCATCAGGCCGCGCCGGTACGGTTTTTGATCGAAGCTCACGCGCACCATGTATACCGTGCATTTCATGTTGTACATGCTGCACGCGATGGACAGCGCCGTGCCCCATTGGCCCGCGCCGGTTTCCGTGGTAAGCTCGCTGATGCCGGAAATTTTGTTGTAATACGCCTGCGCCACGGAGGTGTTGATTTTGTGGCTGCCCGACGGGCTCACGCTTTCGTTCTTGTAGAAAATCTTCGCGGGCGTGTTCAGGGCCTTTTCCAAACGGTAGGCGCGCCGCAACGGGGTGGGACGCCACAAGCGGTAAGCGTCCATGATGTCCCCGGGGATGGAAATGAACTGCTGAATCGAGGCTTCCTGCTCGATCAGTCCCGGGGGGAACAGCGCCGCCAAATCATCCGGCGAAACCGGTTTGTGAGTGCCTGGGTGCAACGGCGGCGGCATCGGCACCGGCATGTCAGGCATGATGTTATACCACATGTCCGGCATCTTGTCCGCTTCGAGAAGGATGTTGTAATTGTGCATGGTCCGCTTGTCCTTGTGTTGTGAAATCCTTGACTCTCCCGACAAAATAGAAAAAAGCAGAAACGATTGTACCGAAATAAAGCGCCCCGCGTCTACTTTTTCATGATATTTCATTCAGGAGGACTTTGCGGCCTCCCTGATCCCGGCTCCAAATGCCGGCAATGACCATTTTCATCAATTCTTCCGTTTCACTAAAGGGGAACGGCGGGACCCCGGTGCGCAGATACTTCACAAAATCCATCAATTGCGCCTTAAACGCGTAAAAGGTGTCCCGGAAGACCGCCGAGGCGGAGCCTTTCGTTCCACAGAGCTGCAGACAGCCGAACGCTCCGTACAGGTCGTCAATGGCCGCCACCACGGCCTCCGCGCCTTGATCATGCTCGAAATGCACCACATTATGGGTGCGGGTTCCCGTGTTTTGCGCGGAGCGGAAGCCCGGGCCGAGAATGGGATAAATGCCGGAGAGGGCATGAATTCCATAGCGTTCCCAGGACTTCGGGGTGGTGATGGAGAGGAAGCGCAACACGCCCAAGTCATGTTTGGAAGCGTGATAGGGCTGATATTCGCGGGCATAACCGAGGGCGCTGCCGCTGAGAATGGGGTGTCCCTCCGCAACCCATGCGCGGAAGGTGTTCAGGTCTTCCGCAGTGTCCACCAGCGGTTTGTCCACAAAAACGGGCAGACCCGCCTCGACAAAGGGCCGGCATCGCTCCACATGCTCGCCGCCGATATCCGTGGCGATGATCGCGGCGTCCACGTGGCCGATGACCTCCTCGGGCTGTTTCACCACATTGGGAATCCGCGAGGCTTCTGCAACCTTGGGGGCATCGGCGGGATCGTCGGTCCAGATATGGGTTACCCGTGCGCGGGGAATGCCCAGCGCCTCTTTGGGCTGTTGTCCCAGATAGCCTGGAATTACGGGATAGGGGCAGGACGCCATGGCCGCCGGATCGTAGCCGTTGAAAATGGCGCTCCAGGAATAGGGGTGGCCGTTGCCCTCCACCATGCCCAGCATCGCAATTGAAAGCTCCTTTTCACCCAGCCCGTTAAACCGCATGGCTATTGCCCCCGTTTCTGAAGCGCACCGAGGTCATACTTCGGGCGTTCGGTCATTTCAAGCGCGGCATGCGTGTAGAACGGATACACGCTCCACTCCACACAGGCCAGCAGGTCCGGTTTTCCGTCGCCGTCCATATCGCCGGCCCACGCACTGGGGCCATGATCCGTAATTTTGATCGGTGTCCCAAAACAACAGAAGGTGCGCGGCGCCTCAAATACCGGCGCGGTCTTGCCGCCCACATTGCGCAACAGGTACATGCTGCCATTGACGGGGTCCGTGCCCGCGCAGCTATACACCAGGTCCATGAGGCCGTCGCCATCCCAATCCACGGGCCGGAAGGACTCGGTCCAATGCGCGCCGCGGTCCACAATCCGGTCGTCAATGAACCGTCCATCGTTCAGGCGGAGAAACCCGTCTTTCTTCAAAATGCGCGCATTCGTCACACTGTTGCATTGCACGAACAGGGTGAGACGGCGGGTGTAGCCGTCCAGGGTCGCGAGGTCCATCATCCCGTCGCCGTTCCAATCGGCGAACGCCGCGCCGGTTCTCCAGAAAAAGGGCTGTTCCGGTTCTTTGGGATACGTGGAGTTGACCGCGCGCTCGGCCGAAAGCGTGCGCTGTCCTTTCGCATCGGAGCACCCGTCCACCAGAAGTTGTTGTTGTGGACCGAACCGCGGGGCGGTGGGCGAACCGATGTTCTTGTACCAGAAAATACGGTTGGTCTCGTTAGGCAGCATCAAGTCTTGGAGGCCGTCGCCATCCCAGTCCACATACACCGGATAGGGGTACCCCATATTGTGCTCATGAAACGGCTCCCCGAGAATCTCATTCCGCAGCAGCCGGATGGGCGCGCCCTGTGAGAGAATGGGTTGTGGCTCGGCATAGGCGGGCTTGTCTTTTGTGCCTTCATTGATGACAATGCGCGGCCAGCCATACCCGCCGCCGATCAGCAGGTCCTGATCGCCGTCATTGTCCCAATCGCACACCCAGGGCCACGCCTGATCACTCAGGGACATTACGGCGGACAGCGATTGCGCCCGGGCATGCCGGGTAAACGTGGCTTTGTTCTCCGCCGTTGGGGCGTGTTCATAGAACGTGACGTTTTGATACACATTATCCGTGACGAGGAACCCCTTGTGCGGGCCGTCCGTGACCGCGGTGAGATTATCGGGATACACGGGCTGGATGCCCGCGATGGGCTGGGGATCGCTGAAGGCGGGAGGATCGCCGCCCATGTTTTGCTGCCATACGATGACGGCCTCCGAGGGGCCGCCGTGGGGAATATCCGCGAGGGAGAGGGCGTCGAGCGCGCCATCCTCATCCACATCGAAAAAGCACGGGCCGCGCCCCAACGTCAACGGCTTCGGTTCTTCCAGTTTAATGGGCCATCCTTTTTTGTTCTTGTTTTTAAGATAAAACGTATGCAGGGGGTTGCCGCGGTACACACTGCCCACCACAATGTCCGGCGAACCATCCCGGTTGAGGTCCACCACATGACAGGGCAGCCAGGTGCTGGGCGGACGCGGCAATTCGCCCGCCGGGGTGAAAACGGGCATGCCTCCGGGTTCCCGCGCGCCTGTATTCAGGTAGAGGTACAAGGAATTGCCATTGCGCGGCGAGAACACATAATCCACCAATCCGTCCTTATTGAGGTCCGCGAAGGCGACGGTCATATACACCGTGCTCAAGACCTTATAGTCCGTGGACCCCGGCTTCTCCACATATTGCAGGTGGACAAGATCGCCAAATTCAAACGACTCCGGATCGCCCACGCGCGGATAACAGATAATGCTGTCCCAGGGCAAGCCTGGGCGATAAGCGTAGTTCCAGCATCCCGCCAGGTCCAATTTGCCATCGCCGTTGAGATCCACCAGCCCCGCGGGATACGAAACCATGATGGGGCGGGGCGTCCCTGCATTGTACCGGAGCAAATCCCCCGTGCCGATGAGGGGGGTATACGCTTTGGGCATGAGCATGGGGCGGGAGGCCGCCGTGGAAAACCGGATTTCATACTGTTTGTGTTCCGGTTGGGTGATCACCCATTCCACGCGGCCCCGGCCGCCATAGGCAAAGTCTTCCGAAAGGGCGCAGGGGATGTTTTCGCCCGAGACGGCATTCACCACCTCGATGGAATTCGGATCCACTGCCCCCGTGACATTCGCCCCGCGCATCAACGCGTCGAAATCAATTTCGGGATCCATGGGCACCCTCGGAAAGGATAATTCCGACGTCACCGTCAGCGGAATGGAAAAGTTCTCCGCCACCGCTAAAGACGACAACATCATGAAAATGACCATGACCATTCCATTCACTGCGGGACGCAATAATGACAAGACCCGCCCTCGAATTAAAGGTGGTGCTTCGCTTTGCTCCCCGAAGGGGAGCGATGTGAATAGCCGTGGGTCGAGTCTTCGAGACCCACGGAAATTTGCGGTGGCATGCGTTAGGTTTTGCTCCCGGAAGGGGTACCGTGGCCGCTTATGGGGCCATGGGCGGTTTTGCTCCCCGAAGGGGTACCGTGGCCATTTATGGGGCCATGGGCGGTTTTGCTCCCCGAAGGGGAGCGATTTGAATAGCCGTGGGTCGAGTCTTCGAGACCCACGGAAACGTTGCCCCTCCCCCAGATCATCGCCCCTGAAGGGGTCGAATCTGAACAATCTATTGCAAATACTTTTCATCAAATGACACTCCTGCATCCACTAATAATTTCCGAAGCTCCTCCTTAAAGGAAACCTGCTTGTGATGTTCTTCCTGGCCTTTAATATATTCAATAAGGGCGTCTTTCTCCTTCGTGGAATGGGTGAACGCCCCATACCCGTCCTGCCATCCGGAAAATCGCGGAATCAGGCCCCCTTCGTCTATCCAGCTGTGCGTACTGACCTTAATGTCTTTTATTAAACCGGACAAGGTCAACCCCGGATGCAGGCTGGTTAAAATATGGACATGGTCTTCCACCCCGCCAATGCGGTAGAGGTGGCAGTCTTTATTTTTGAGGATACCCCAAATATACCGGTAGATGTCGGGCCGTTTATCCGGAATAAGTTCCGGAACTCGGCCTTTTGTTGAGAAGATGATGTGGTAGAGTATCTGTGTAAACGTTGACATAACGATGTTTCATTCAACCCCTTCGGGGTTGGGTCGTAATGACGTACTTTCCACGGGTTTTACCCGTGGCTATTCAAATTGCTCCCCTTCGGGGAGCCCACACATGGTATCCAGGTTTTGCCTGCGGTTATTCAAATCGTTCCCCGTCGGGGAGCCCACACATGGCATCCAGGTTTTGCCTGCGGTTATTCAAATCGTTCCTCGTCGGGGAGCAAATCCAACTACTTCCATTTGCCGTTTTGCATTTGCCCTTTCATGCTTCACGGTCTCTAGCCTCCAGCCTCCAGCCTCCAGCCTCCAGCCTCCAGCCTCCAGCCTCCAGCCTC
>CAYXPO010000042.1:10529-14352 GCA_964466925.1 uncultured Nitrospirales bacterium | reverse complement strand
CACCCTCCCCTTCCACAGCACCTTCCCCTTCCACGGCACCCTCGCCTTCCACAGCACCTTCCCCTTCCACGGTACCCTCGCCTTCCACGGTACCCTCGCCTTCCACGGTGCCTTCACCTTCCACGGCGCCTTCGCCTTCCACAGCGCCTTCGCCTTCCACGGCGCCTTCGCCTTCCACGATACCCTCGCCTTCCACGGCGCCTTCACCCTCCGCGCCACAGTTGAAAAGACTGCCGGGACCTGGCGCGAAGTTGTCTTCCGTACCGCATTCGGTGTGATAACCGCTGGAATTGAAGAACTGGATCACGCGGAGCAATTCCGAAAGGCTGATTAACCAGTCCTGCGGGCTGTAATCACTGTCATGCGCGGCGCACGATTGCCGGGCGGGGTCCGGGCCCGGCGCGTAACCGTCCTCGGTGCCCGCCATGCAGTGAAATCCGGCGGAATTGAAGAATTGTATGACCCGCAACAGTTCGGACAACGAAATCTGTTGATCGGGAAAGGTGTCGGCGGAATGGAATTGCGCCGCAGCCGGCAAACCGGCCGCCAGAAGGAATATGACGGCAATGCATTGTTGTGAAAAGGTGCGCATAAACATAATGTTCTCCCCGTCTTCTCAAGCCAAGTACTGCCCTCAAATGGCTTACAAGAAGGTGTCTAAATTTTGGTGTCCTAGCCTCATAAAAAAAGCATAGTAGACCCCTCGGCGAATGTCAAGGGTTTTTCGATTGCTCCGTATTGAGCCTCGGGGAAGGGGTGTCTTCCAGAATGGGTTCGATTTCGGCCAGGGCGCAGAAGGGCTGGCTATCGAAGCCGGAAACGGCAATGAAACGGAGGCATTGGGTTTCTTGGGGCCTGTTAAAATGGATTTCTTTCGGGGAAGCGGTTTTTTCAAGGGTTCCTTGTGCAACGGGCCTCCCCCATTTTTTCCCATCGTTGCCGGCGTACACTTTGTATTTGGAAATGAACCCGTTCGCCACATCCTGACGGGGCAGCAGACGGATTCCCTGGATTTTGGCGGGTTTGGAGAGTTTGAATTGGATTTCGTGGGGATAGTTGGGCGCATCGCCTTCCCACGGGGTGTGCCAAAGGGTGCCGGGATCGCCGTCAAGGGCATTGGCGCCGGCATAGCCGCGTTCTTCACTATCCACTTTGAGCAGGGATATGGCGGGTTTTTCGAAGAACGTTTTAAGGGCGGCAAATTCCAGGGCAGTGGCGGGAGTAAAAGCCTCGGATTGTGCATAGTTCAGAAGGCTTTCGATGAACCAATACTCCGCGGGGTCTTTGGCCGGAGCGTTGATATCACCCAAAGAACACACCAGGAGTTTTCCTTTTCCAATGTTGGCTTCGAACACCGCGCCGAGTTTTCGGTTTTTGTTCCAATCGTCCACAATTTGCACCACGGGGCGAAGTTCGGAAGAGAGACTGTCGAGATTCAACACCGTGCTTCCATTAAGAAGACTCCACCATTGCCAATCGGTATGGCCGTCGTTGGGGAAAAGTTTCAGGAGGGGGTGCGCGGGATCGCACAGGATGCCGAGTTGGCGGCGCTGTCCTGGAAACCATTGCGTGTTCCAGAAAATGGACTCGAAGGCGCTTGGGACGGCCGCCTTGGACGGCATGGACGGAAACACGATGACACGTCCGCCCGCATTCAGGGCCTTTTCCACCCTGTCATCAAATTCACGGGCGATCAGCACATTGTCTGGTCTTTGGTGTTCCGCGGCGGGTGGATACACCCACACGTCCCAATGATTGTGATAGGGCGTATCGTTCAGGGAAATGGTAAGGGTGAGTTTGGCGGGAGCCTGGATTGTTTTCAGATCGAGATGGATTTCCCCCAGCGCAATGCCATTGCCAAGGGGAATATCGCGCGCGGGCCAAGCGCCCGAAGCGGCTTCCCGTCCATTACCATAGGTGATGGACCATGCAGGGGTGGCTTGGGACAGCGGCGCGGGACCAAAATGAGCCACTTCCGCGCATGCATGCAGAGTTTCGTCCGTGGTCCAGACGAATTTTTCAAGCCGCAACAAGGGAACGGTCTCGGAACAAAATTCGCGGAAGGCCTCGGGGGCTACATACCCTTTGTTTTCCCAGGTGGCGTCCAGAAATCCCACCAGCGCGGAGCCTTGACCCGGAAAATCCTGGAGGGAGAGCAATTGATAGCCGCCGGTTCCCTGTGAACGCAGGACCGCTTCGATATCGGCTTTATAGAGCAGCGTTTGCAGGGCGCCGGAGGCTTTGGAGAAGGCATCCGCCTGATCGAGCATGCCATGGGCCTTCAGTGATTCCCGGAAGATTTCGAGATTGCGGGGGCGCAAGGCGCCGGCATACCGGGGAATCTCGGCATATGTGGGATACACACACCACTGGCCCAATTCATGGGCGATCACGGGCGCATCGGCGCCTTTGAGGATTTCACTGTAATCAAATGCAGTGGTGGGTCCCAAGGGGCCGTTGTGCAACCGGTAAGGTTTGCGATCCCGCTCGTGGACGACATGGTAATCGCTGCCGGGCAGTTCCGGCCATCCGGCGCAGGTGGTGTAGAGGCGGCGGGAATCTTTCTTTTGCCAATATTCCACAATTTTCGCGAGGAATTCGTTCTTGTGTTTTCCGCTGGGTTCATTGCCCACCGCAAGCATGCAAAACGAGGGATGGTTCCCATAGGCGGCAAGAATGCGGCCGCTTTCCTTGTAGATAAACTCATCCAGTTTGGGATCGCTGCCGAGTTCGGTCCAGACGGGCGTTTCAATGTGCAGCATCAATCCCAGTTGATCCGCGGCCTCGAACGCGGCCGCGGGCGGACACCACGAATGAAAGCGCACGTGGTTGAGGCCGTATGCGCGCATGATGCGAAACATGCGCAGCCATTCGTCCGTCTGCATGGCGGGATAGCCCGTTTGCGGGAAGATGCAACATTCGAGATTGCCGCGCATCAGCGTGGGCCGTCCATTCACCAGAAACCGGGTTCCCTGGCGAGTAATTTCGCGCAGGCCGAACCGCAGGGTTTGGGTGTCCCGCAGGTTCATTCCATTGACACGGGTTTTTACTTCCGCGCGGAGTTCTGTCAACGCCGGACTGAATTCATCCCATGTTTTCGCATCAGGTTCTACAGGAAACGAGAATTCGACGGGAGTGGTGTTATCCTCTTTGAGTTCGGCGAGGGCTGTTTTGGAAAGGGCGCCCAAAGAAACGTTGATTCGGCCCTTCACCGGTTCATTCAGTTTGTTTTTAATGAGCAGATGGACATCCACGCGCTTTTCGCATAACCTGGGAAACACCTGCATGGAATCAATCCAGACCGGGTCCTGGGCGCGCAATTCCATGCGGCCGATCACGCCGTTCCAATTGGTTTGGGTGTGTTCCGTGATCGAGTGGGCGTTCATGCCCACCTTGTACTTCACGGTATTGTCTATCCGCAGTGTGAGCCGGTGTTCTCCGGGAGTCAGCATGGCGCTGAGATCATAAATGTGCGGCACGCACAGGCTGTCCTGCATGCCCATATGCTGTTGGTCCACCCACACCTGGGATTCCCAGTGGCAGCGCTCCAGGAACAGTGTTATGTGTTTGCCCGCCCATTCTTCCGGGATGGTGACCGTTCTTTCGTACCAGACGGGTCCCACATACTCGTAATGTTGACTGAGAAAGGAAATTTGCCTGTCCGGGGCGGGAGTGCCCATGGCATGTTCATTGGTTGAACCGGGCAGCTTAATGGTTTCGGTGAACCGCGCGCTCTGCCATTGTTCGGTGAGCCCGTCGTTCTTGGGGTCGAGTTTGAAGTCCCACTCACCGCTCAAGGGTATGGTATTGATTAGGTTCTGCG
>CAYXPO010000042.1:0-10519 GCA_964466925.1 uncultured Nitrospirales bacterium | reverse complement strand
GCGGTACCCACAGCCAGAAATACGAGACAAAGGAGCACCGAACGGTTCATGTGTTTCTCCCGGCGTTATGTTCGTTAGGGTGCACGTAAAATCGTCAGCAGCGATTCAAACCTGCCCGCACTATCCTTAAGGCCGCCGGAACGGTTCCGCGCGAGCCACAGTTGCCGGAATTCCGGAATGAGCGGTTCCAGTTCCCTGGCGAGCGCGTGCCGTTGTTCGGCGGGGATTTTTGAGGTCCCGACATTACCGGCGTCGAGCCGCGCTTGCCCAATGTGGCAGGCAAGGCGCATCAAATCGGCGGATAAGGTGAACTCCTTGCTGATGAGGTCCGCGTCGGAACGTTTCATTTGAGCTTGCGGCAGCGGCGCCATGACATGATCGATATAAGTGATGGTCTCTTTCAATCCGTCCGAGGTGAGTTCTTTGGGAAGAGTCTCCTCCAAGCCGTACAGCAACAGCAGGTAGAAGATGGAGCTGTTTCCCGGCATGACACCGCATTTTTGATAGGCATTGCCCAGGCTGTACGCCAGTGTTCCCATCACCCCGGCTTCGTCTTGGAAGGCGTGGACGTCCAAGGCGCGGGTAATGGGAAGGTCTTTGTTGGTTTCCACAGACCAACTGACCGCCGCGCCATAGGCGAAGCCGAGGTATGAGGCGGGCAGGAACTGCCAGTGTCCGTTGTCGCCCCAGTCGGTGATCATATAGCCGATGGCGCCATTGGCCAAGCCGTTCTCGGCGGCATTGCGCAAGTTGGCCATCGCGTTATCCGTGCGCCCCACGAGCGAGTTCCAGGTGGAGGTGCCGGGCACCACATAGAAGGGGATGCCTGATTCGGCGAACTTTTTGCCGTGTTGAGCGAAGGGATGTTTCGCTTCATAGCCCCATTCCATCGCAATCACACCTTTGGGCAATTCCGGGATCAGTTCGGGATGCTGCATGATAATGTCGCCCCAAAACTGCATCTGGCGTCCCTGATCCGAAACGAGACCATTGATTTTCTTGATGAAATCGAGATAGACGCGGCCCACGCCCATCTTGTCACAGGCCTCTTTGCTGCGGCCTTTGCCCAGGCTCCAGGTTTCGTCGCAACCAACATTTACCTGCTTGCTGGAGAAATTTGGGAGCATGTCGCGGTACATGTCTTCCAACAGGGCGCTGCTGTCCGGGTCAACCGGGCACAGGTCTTCACTGCCGCCCTCGGGCATTTCGCCCAGGTGCTTGTACTGTGCATGTTTCAACCAGCGGCCCATGTGGCCAAACGAATTTTGATTGGGGACAAGTTCAATGAACCGGTCCTTGCAATAGGCATCGAGTGCTTTGATTTGGGTGGCGGTCATGGGGGAGGCGTCCTCCCAAACCACGTGATGATTGCGGTAGGCAAAAGTATGCTCGGTGTAGAGTTGAAGCTGGTTGCATTTCCATTCCGCCAGCCGGTCCACAAGGATGAACAGCGTTTTCATTTCCGGCACCTTGTCGCGCGCGACGTCCAGCATCACGCCCCGGTTCGGGAAATCCGGCCAGTCTTCGATGTTCAGGCAGGGCAGGGCGCCTTGGCCCGCGCATTGGCGGGCGATCTGGGTCAGGGTCATCACGGCATAAAACAGGCCGGGCATGTCCGCGCCGGTCATCTCGATGCGGTCCTGTGAAATATTCAGCAGATAGCCCTGTGGATGGTTAATGTTGTCCGCGTTGACCGCAAGGGAGACGGGCAACGGTTTTTGCGCCTGGTGTTCCCCGGCACTTCCCATGGCGCGGTCCAATGCATAACAGACGCTGCCGCACAGGTGTGCAAAGGCCTCCTGCGAGGCGCTGTCAGGGGTGATGGAATATTGCCTCGGCAGGGCGCACACACCCGGTTCTTCGGTTAATTTTCTGGGCATGGGCAAGAGCAGCAGTTCGCCGGCCTTGGGCATGGCCGCCGCTACGGTTTTTTCCGGAGCAGCCAACACAGGAGCATCACATTTCTTGGTGGCGCAGCCGGACACGATAAGACTCGCGGCGAGGATGGAGAGCAGCACTGTTCGATACATGGTTCATCTCCCAAAGTTATTGCAGGGGACAGTATAGCAATCCATGGCGGCGGCGCAAAAGGATTGTAGCGGAGGAAACAAGGCGGGAATCAGAGCACAGTACGACGTTTCGGACAGGTGCAACTTAAGAACAAGAAGAATGAACGGCAGAAATTTTACTGCGGCATGCTCCCCGGCGGCAGCAGTTTTGCCTTGTCGAGGTAGCGGGTGACAGTGGCGTAGTGCGCGGCCTTGATATCGTGGGTCACCATGATGATGGTCTTCTGGAAATCCTGATTGAGTATGCGCAGGATGGTCATGACCTCTTCGGCGGATTTTGCATCGAGATCACCGGTGGGTTCATCGGCAAGAATGAGCACGGGATCGGCCACCAGCGCACGCGCGATGGCCACACGCTGTTCCTGCCCGCCGGAAAGTTGGCGGGGGTAATGGCTCATACGGTCGCTCAACCCTACAATGGAAAGTGCCGTTTCGACATGTTCCGCGCGCTCTTTTTTCGACAGCCCGGTCAACAGGAGGGGCATTTCAACGTTTTCCGCGGCGGTCAACACGGGGATGAGGTTGAACGACTGAAAAATGAATCCAATATGTGCATTGCGCCATTGGGCCAGTTCACGTTCAGTCATATCCGCCAAATCCTGTCCCAACACCCGGCATTCCCCGCCCGTGAGGGAATCAATGCCGGCAAGAATGTGCAATAGTGTGGATTTCCCGGACCCGGAAGGTCCCATCAGGCATACAAATTCGCCGGGATGAATATCGAGATCGATATGATCGAGCGCCACGACTTCCGCACCGCCGTGGGCGAATTTCTTCTCCAGATTCCGAATCTGGATCATGGGTTCGTTATCGGGTGCTGACATGTTCCATTCCTCAAGGCGCGAGGGTGATGCGCGCGCCATCCCGCAGTTGATCCAGCGGTTCCACAATCACCTGTTCCGTGCCCGCGAGACCCTCCGTGACTTCCACGCCTTTGGCGCCTTCCGCTCCTGTTTTTATTTTTCGCAGCACCGCCGCACCTTCCGCCGCCAGATACACATAGGTTTCGTTACCTTGACGCACCACGGCGCTCTTGGGTATCCAGGAGCGGGATTTTGCCTCCGCCGAGGCCTCGGCGGAGGCGGCGGGCGAAAGGAAGGTGACGCGCGCGGTGACTTCAATCTTTACCGAATCGTCCGGCTCAATCATACGCACTTTCACCTGCACCGTCCCCTTCTGGCGATCCGCTTGGGGCGAGATTTCATCTACTTGGCCTTTATAGAGGCGGTCCGGTGCGCTGTCCAGGCGGATTTCCGCGGGCTGCCCGAGATGAACTTTGGCCAGGTCATTTTCATTGAGGTCCACCTCCACTTGCAGATCGCCCAGATCCGCCATGGAGACGATGGAGGTTTTCGCGCCGCGCGTCCCGCCGAAGTTGGTGTTGGTGACCAATTCACCGAGTTCGGCGAGTTTCTCGAGGATGGTGCCCGCAACAGGGGCGCGAATGACCGTGTAATCAAGTTGGGTTTTGGCGTACTCCAATTGTGCCTCCGCTTGACGCAATCCTGCTTCCGCCGCCGCAATTTCCTCATTGCGCGGACCGATTCTAACGAGGTCGGCGGTCTTTTTTTCCTGATCCAGCCGTGCACGGGCGACATCGCGGCTGGCGCGCGCACGGTCCAGTTCCTGTTTGGATACAACACCCTTTTCGGCCAGGGATTCAATACGTTTATAGTCCAGTTCCGCGCTTTTCAGGGTGGCCTCCGCGGCCACCGTGGCGGCGTTCGAGGCGGCGATTTCTTCGGGGCGCGACCCGGCCCGCAGTTCTGAAAGCCGCGCTTGAAGCGTGCCCACCAAGGCCTCCGCGGACCGAACTTGCGCCTGGAGATCGTCATCTTCCAGGCGCAGCAGCACATCGCCTTGATTTACCTTGTCACCGCGTTTGACCAAGAGTTCCTTCACACGTCCGATAATCTTCGGGGCGACTTCAATCTTCTGGCGTGGAATAATATAGCCGCTGACGGTCACCACGGCAGAGCCGTTGCTTGTGGCGCCGGTTTGCCGTTCCACACGGATTGTGCGAACCGAAATGGCGGCATGTTGCTTGTGATAAAAGAAATACCCGCCCGCCAGCGCGGCCAGAACAATTACGGCCATGATCCCGCGCGCCCCGCCACCTCCCCGGTTGCGCTTCTTCTTCTCGATGCGCAGCTTCATAAGCTCTTTGTCCAGATTTGACATGTATACTACGCTCCCTGCGTTACGTTTGCCGGATGGCGCTTAGAACGGTCTGCCGCGAAGCAGTCCACGCCGGCAGGAATCCGCCGGCCAGTCCCATAAGCATCGCGAAGACCAACCCTTCCAGCATCAAGCCCGGAGTAATGGTGAAGTAAAACACGACCTCGCTGAACGTGTCAAAATTGGTGGTGCCGGTGGCGAGTCCGTTCATGGGCCAGGATAAGGCACAGCCCAAAAGGCCGCCGCATAATGCCAGTAACACCGATTCGAGGATAAACGAAGCGAGCACGGCAAAGGGTGAGAATCCCAGCATGCGGAGCGTGCCGATTTCACGGACCCGGCTGGCGACGCGTGAATACATGGTGTTCATCCCCGCAAAACTCGCGCCGATGGACATGATGGCCGCGAGAAACACCGCAAAGGCCTTGATGGGGGCCGCCGTCTTGGTTTGCTCTTGGTAATACACGGCTTCCGTTTTGGCGGTCAGTTTGACGCGCCGGTCTTCCTCGACAAGGTCCTTGATGGCCGCCGCCGCCGCGCGGTCCAGCGCGCGCACCACCACCGTGTTGTACTCCGTGCGATCAAATTCTTGCATCAACTCTTGATAATCGGTCCAGATTTCCGAATCGAATGCGGTGCCCTGTGCATCAAAAATGCCCACGACCGTCCAGGCGCCCTTGCCCAGTTTCGGCTGTGCACCCAGGTTCAGACCGGCGAAGCGTTCCGATACTTGCCGTGAAAGAATGATTTCACGCAGTCCCGGCGTGAACATGCGGCCCTCGATTAACCGAACCGCGGGCCGCAGGTTGAAACTCTGGGGATGGACACCCCGGATTTGGATGTTGCTGGTTCGTCCGTCTTTGGCGCGGGGCTTGTTCACCAGCGTCAGCACTTCCGGGGCCGCCAGGGGCTGGCCGGTTTCATCCGCGGCGATGCCCGCGTAATTCCGCACGGTTTGATAGGTTTCGAGGGAGACCTGGCTTTGGCCTTCCGATTGCACCCCCGGACGCATCACAATGACATTCAGCGGATTCCCCGTGGCGGTGAGCGCTTGTTCCACGCCGCGCGCCAGCGACATCACGATGATGAACGTGGCCACCACCAGCGCAAAGGTCATTCCCGCCACGAGGGTGGTTTTCCATCGTGCGATTAAATGCCGGAAATTGTACTTCAGGGGAATCCACATGGCGCTACTCGATGCTCCGCATCGCATTCACAATGTTCGTGCGCGCGATTTGCACAGCGGGTATAAGCCCGGAAACCAATCCCATGCCGAGCCCCGCGAAAATGGTCAACGCCAGCGCGGCGGGACGGGGGGCGAATTTGTCGAGAAACCCCTGGCTAATCGTGTTCATGTCCACATACCGCATCGTCTCCGCCAGGAGAATCCCGATGACCGTGCCCAGCATCGAGATGAACAGCGCCTCCCCCACCACCAGTCCCACGATGATTCTTTGCGGGTAGCCGATGGCGCGCAGGATGGCCACCTCGCGAACCCGCTCGCGAACCGCCATGGACATGGTGCTGATCGAAACGAGCAGCATGGTGAACATCACCACGATGGAGACGGATCCGATAATGGTTTTGACGTTCCCCAGCATGGAGATGAACCCCACCACAAAGGCTTTTTCCGTTTCGGTCTTGGTTTCCGCCGAGGTATTACGGAACATGGCATCCACCGCTTCCGCCACGCGCGGCACGGCCTCTTTGCTGGTGGTCTTGATCACAAAGCAGCCCGCCTGGTTCAGTTTGCCGAGCGCCTCATTAAAATAGTCATAGCGAAGATAAAAACTGTTTTGCCATTCATTGGCCGTGTACTCCCCCACGATGGTCACTTCCAGGTCCACCGGAAAAATAGTGCCGAGCAGGGTGATTTTGTCCCCGGGTTTCCATCCGAACCGGTCCATCAGGTCTTTGCCCGCGATGGCGGCCGTGCGGTCCGTCTTGAACGCCGCCAAAGCTTCCGGCGCCACATGCTGCTCCGAGTAAATGTCAAAGATATGCGCGGGGTCCGTGGCAAAATTCGCGAATACATTGTTGGCGTCGATATACAATCCATTCACCCATTGCAGCGGCACCACCAATTCCACTTCGGGCACTTGCTTGATTTTATCCATATAGGCGATGGGCATCATTTCCGCCAGCGAGGTGGAGCGCCGCACGATTACCCGCTGGGCCGCTTCATCCTGAGTGACGGGATTTAGAAGACCGTTCAGCACGGTAAGCAAAAACAGCAGCAGAAACAACGAAAAGGCGATACTCAATACCGTGAGCACCGCCCGGCGCTTGTTTCGGAATACATTGCGTATGACAAACCGGCTCAGATTCATGACCCGTCTCGGCGCATTCGCCCCCGTGACCTCATTTGGTATGTTTTCTAGCCTACGCAATAAATGTTCTATAATTCAACCTTTCCGGTGAAGTTTCACCGGGAACCGCCAAGTCGCGTTTTGGAAACGGCTGTGGTAAAATTTTGCTTGCCCCTGGGTGACAGGGCAACGCAACGGGTTTGGAGGGCTAGTGCATGGCCATAGAGGACAAGGACATAGAGACCTTGCTGGCCGTGGGTGTCACGGCGGTGTTTGACATGGATCCGAACCGGAAGGACGGGCCGCGGGCCAAGACGGTCATCCGCGGCTGGCGCAAGCCGACCCATATCATGCTGGACCGGCCCAAGTCCCAAACGGGCGGGTATGCGCCGTTGCAGGAGGGGCAGAAATGCGTGATGCGGTATTTGCACGAGGGACAGGCCTGCGCCTTTGATTCGATGGTGTTGGACTGGGATTCCCGGCGCTACAACCCCTATCTGCGCATTGCCTGGCCCAAAAGCGTGAACCATGTCCCCTTCCGCAAACATGAACGGATCAAACTGCAGTTGCCCTGCGAAGTGCTGTGGCCGGACGGCGCCGCCACCATGGAAAGCATCCGGGACATGAGTTCGGGCGGCTGCGGTGTCTTTGCCAATAAAACCATTGAGAACGGGGGCGTGTTGCGCATGAGTTTCCAGTTGCCGGACGGCAGCAACATTCAGCAGATGCGCGCCATTGTCCGGAACAGCCGGGATACGGGTTCGGGGTTCCTGCTGGGTCTGGAATTCATTAACGGGCAGGAACAGGCCGAAAACGACATTGCTTTTTTTGTAACCACGACCTTGGAACGGCGCCGCACCGATGCGGGCGTGACGGGACCGGCGCAACGGGTGCTGGTGATGGACGACAACGCGGACACCTGTGCGCGGTTCAAGCGCAATTTTGACAACCGGGGGTTCGAGGTCATCGTGGCGGCCAATGCGGTGGACGGAATGTACCGGCTTCGCATGTCGCCCCCGACCGCCATTATCGTCAGTCAAACGCTTCCTGATCTGGCCGGCGTGACGGTATGCCGGGCGATAAAAATGCACGATGATTTCAAGACCTTGCCGGTGTTCGTGTATGGAGGCGATGCCGGAGAATTGGGGAAACAAGTGAAAGAAGCGGGCGGTGAGGCCTATTTCCCGCCTTCGTTAACACTGGCGCCGGACGTGGTTCGCGCGGTAACACAGATGTTGAGCGCCAAAGGCGCCTGATCGTGCATTAAAACACCGGGGAGTCCGCTTGCCCCGAATCCCATAAGGACTAATTAAGGTGAGTAAACAAGCCATGACGGCCGCTGCCGAGATGGAAATGATGTTTTGTGTGGGATTGAATGTCATGGTGTTCGTGGGCCCCGCCAAACGGAGCAGTCCGCGCTATATTACGGTCTTGCGGGGGTGGCGCAAAGGAAGCCACATCATTCTGGACCGCCCCAAGGTATCCGAGGGGAGTTATGTCGCGCTTCAAGAGGGATTGCGGTGCACCATTCAGTTTGTACGGGAAGGGATGGCCTGTTCCTTTGAAGCGGAAGTCATAGACTGGGACAACCGCCGGTTCAATCCCTATTTGCGGCTGCGCTGGCCGTCCGCCCTGCGCAGCGCCTCTTTCCGGCGGTTTGAACGCATTAAAACGAATGTACCCTGCACCTTGCTCCGGGAAGGCGTGCAATCGGAGGGGAAACTCTGTGATTTGAGCGCCGGAGGCGGCAGCGTGATGGTGGACCGGGCCTTTCCGGCGGGCACCCTGATCGCGATAAGTTTCACGCTCCCGGACGGCCGCACCGTGGACAAGGTGAAGGCGGTGGTGCGCAGTGTGCACGGACGCGGCGGACATTCCGTGATGGGGTGCGAATTTGAACCCGGCCAGGAAGCGGTGGAAAACGACATCGCCTTTTACGCCATCATGGCGCTCACCACACTGCGCGGCGATACGGAAGGCGGCCCCGTGTCGCGCATACTGATTGCGGAACAGGAAACGGCGCGTTCCATGGATATTCGCCGCGTGTTTGAAAAGGCCGGTTTCAGCGTGTTTGTGGCGGACAACCTGGTGGACGCCATGTACCGCCTGCGAATGTCCGCCCCCGCGGCGGTGCTGGTCAATCAGGGGTTTGGCGATCTCGCGGGAACGGAGTTCTGCCGGATATTGAAAAGCAATCCCGATTTCGCCCGGCTGCCGGTGTATGTGTATGGAGGAAGGGAATCTGGATTGGCGGAGCGGGTGACAAAGGCGGGCGGGACGCACTACTTTCCCGAGAGCGCCGGCCTGTTTGAAACCATGGCAAACACCCTGGCCAAAGCGCATGCCCCGGTCAAAGTGTAGCCGTTCCGGGTTATTCGATTCGCAACAGGGCGCACTTCAGATAAGACGCTTCGGGCATGGACAGCAGGACGGGGTGGTCGGGCGGCGCGCCCCGGAATTCCAGAAGTACCGCTTGGCGGCCCGCGCCCACGGCGGCGCGTTTGAGCATATCGAGAAAAGCGGGCGGCTCCACAAAATGAGAACAGGAACTGCTAATCAGCACGCCGCCGGGTTCCACCATGGTCATGGCGCGTTCATTGAGAGCTTGATACCGTGACAGCGCCTTCGTCAGGTGGGCGCGGGATTTCGCCAGGGCGGGGGGATCAAGAAGGATAAGGTCATAGGTGTTTCCACGCGCCAACACGGTTTCGATATCCGCGCATTCAAACTGGCAGCATTCGCTCAGGCCGTTCCGATCCGCATTGGCCCGTGCCTGTTCTATGGCCTTTTCCGATGTATCCACCCCCAGGACGGAGACCGCTCCGGCCTGCCCCGCATGGCAACTCCAGAGGCCTATGTAACAGTGCCCGTCCAGGACCCGCGCCCCCTTGGCAAAGGGCCGCATGGCTTGGCTGTTGAGCCGCTGATCGAGAAACATGCCGGTCTTCTGCCCGCCGGCCAGATTCATGCCGAGTTGAAGGCCATCCAAGGTCAATATCAACGTGTCGGGAACAACACCATGAAGCACTTGTTGCCGAGGACACTGGAACCGCACCCCCTCCACCCCGGGGGTCTTCAGGAACAGGTCCGCGAGTTCTTCCGCACGGGGTTCATAAAAGGCACAGGTGGTTTGCACGGCGACCACAGTGTCATAGCGGTCGGCGACAAAACCCGGCAGACCGTCGCTCTCACCGAATATCCAGCGGTAAATCGTTTGATTCGGATAAAAGGTTTCACGCAGCAGGCGCGCCGTCCGGAGGCGGCGTTCCAGGAAGTCACGGTTGATATCTTCCTGATGATAGGAAAGCAGCCGCACCGCAATCCCCCCTTCCGCCTGATAAAAGCCCCGCCCCACGAAACGGCGGTTCGCCGAAAACACATCCACCACCTCCCCGTCATTCAACGCCGGCAATTGGCTGAATTCATTGCGATAGGCCCAGAGATGCCCGCGTTGAATGCGGCGCTCTTCCTTCGGTTTTAATGTGGCGGACGGAATTTGCATGGGTAAAGCCGTTTCTTATTGTAGGTTCGGTGAGCGATTCAATTGAACTGCTATTTCAATGTGGCCAGGTAATTTCCGAAACCGACCACGATGGTGGACAGAATCAGGACCACGATGCCGGTGACGATGATGGCATGGGTCCGCTTACTGGTGCCGAGCCATTCCTTGAGCACGATGCCCCAGAGATTGCCGAACACGATGATGAAGGACATATGGAGGGTCCAACTCGAGAAATCGTATTCGCCCATCTTGGTGGTGCCCATGCCATAGAAGAAGAACTGAAGGTACCAAGTGGTGCCGGCGATGGCGCTAAAAACATAGTTGGCGAGCATGGCGCCCTGGGGCGCGGTGACGTAATCACCGAAACTCTTGTTTTTTATGTTGAGGAAAATGCACCAGATGAAATTTGTGGTGAATCCGCCCAGCAGGGTGATAATCAGCACGGGGGTGTTGCTGAACGT
>CAYXPO010000041.1:5596-14790 GCA_964466925.1 uncultured Nitrospirales bacterium | reverse complement strand
CCTGGCTTTACCCAAGCGTGAAACCGTATCGTTACAGGGGTGGCATGGTCAAGGCCGTCCCCGGGCTTGGGCGTGGTGGTTCAACATGTCTGCCCGGCATTTCAAGAATAGGCGGACGCGATGGGTCTGTTCTATATGTTCTTCACGGCCACCACCACCGGGGTGACGAACACCGGGGTGGGGGTCAAGGGAAGGGTGGCGGTTCCTTTGTCCACGTGAAGGGTGGTGGTTTTGGGCGTTGTTTGATTGGGCTGGGTAATCAGGGTTTCCACACGCAGGTCCTGCGCGGTGGACTCCAGGGCCAGGGTGGTCTCGGGAACGGCATCGCCCGGCAACACCAGCAGGTTCGGGTCATACCATGCGATCCAGAAATCGGGCAAACCCCGCGTGCCCGCATGCCGGACGTGGAAAAGCCACACATTGGGATCGCTGGTCTCGATGCGATCCACGGCGTTGTAATTGTCGAGATGCCCGGCGAGTTGCTGCAAGGCATAGAACAACGGGCGGTAGGCTTTAATGTTATGTTCCTGGGTGAAGAAGTTCAGACTGGTTTCCACCATGCCCGCCCAGGCGGTATTCCCCGCCGAGGCCCTGAGCAGCGGCGTGTTCAGGGGCCATAAATCTTCCATAAACGACGTATTGATGAATTGGATGCCCTGTTCCGCGGCCACCACCACCATCCGTGTCATATCCGCGGCCACAAAGCCATGCACCCAATCCAGCGTGGCGGAATCCGCATTGACCAGCTTGGTGAAATACTCCGCCAGCCGGCACCGGTCCGCTTCCACGGCGGGCGCCAGTACGATGCCCAACGACTCCGGAGCCCCTTCGCAGAGCGTTCCTGGCCCCCATCCGATAAACGGATTGGGAACGGTATCGGAGATGATGAGCGGCTTTTCGTAACCGCGCGCGTCCATCTCATACCGCAGCCACTGAATCGTTGCTTCCATTTGCCGGCTTTCCGCCTCACAGTGGAAATTCACGGCATCAAAATGTTCCGGATGATCCAACACGGCCCGGATGTCGTCCAGCGAATGAAACATGATGCGTTCATCCACGGCGGCGAAGGCGTCGGGATAGTCCTCCGGACCGGGATTGGAATAGAACGCCGTGCCCACGAGGAACGCGGCGTGCATTACCACGCACTCCGAAAACGCCCCGTGCGCGGCCTGATAGCCGGTCTGCAACATCGGGAGATAGTCCTGCACCGGTTCCGGTTCATAGGTCGAAAATTCCACGCCAATTTCGTAATAGCGGATGGGGTGTTTCAGGCCGGGCATATCGTTCACCCCGTCGCCGTCATAGCGCTCCACTACCGCCCGCACCCACGCCGCGTAATCGTCCATATACTCCGGTTTCGGCACAAAATTGGTATCGGGCAGCGCGGCCTTCGGCGCAATCGAGGCCCAATCGCTCTCGGATTTCAACCCAATCATGCATTCCGCGAAGCCCGCGCCCTGATATTCCTTCACCAAACGGTCCAACATGCCGAAATTTATTTTGGACGCGGCGGACGTTTGCATATTCCCCCAACGGATGATGTCCGGCATGAATTTCACGCCCGGCAGCCGGGTTTGCGCGACTCCGGACCCCATCCCCGGCAGGGCGTATTCCATGCCCACAATCAGCGGAAGGTTGGCCGGGGTGACCGGCACCGGAGGGCATCCTTCCAAACACACCGCCGCCATTACGGTTAAAATCAACCCGCAAATCAACGTGTTCAGACGAAACATCCGTAAATATTGCTGATTCATGGCGCCAGTCTCCGATCTGCCGTTTCCGCAACGCCCCATTCGCTCCAGGTTCTCCCCGCTGTTTCAGGAGAACGCCCATCCGCCCCAGTATCCAATAATACTCCGAAAACCCCTTCCCGTTACCGTTTTTTTGTCATCATCGGATTCCCGTGGTTCCGCTTGCCCCCAAATTGCGCTTGAACGCACACAGCCTCAAAGTTGCACTTTGTTCATTTCCCCCACGTCCCTCCCCGCGCCTCCCCAAACCGTCCATAACCGCGGGTTAACACCCCCTTCCAAAGATATGCTACACTACTTTTTCGTTCATTTTATTGGGTTTGGATTTACGGAGCGCGAAGCACAGTTGAAGAACGTTGCGCGAAAACCAAAACTGACCGAAGTCGTGGCGATGAAGGAGTTGCTGGACGCCGCCGCCGCGGAGGGCAGCGTTTTGCCCCGCGAATTGCCGGAACTTTATGAGAACGTCCGGGATTTTTATGTGTATGTGGACGACACCGGCATGGGCGGCGTGGTGGCGCTGCATATTGACATGGTGGATTTGGCGGAGGTGCGTTCGCTGGTGGTGCGGGAAGACCTGCGCGGCCAGGGCATCGGCAAGCAGCTTTTGGAGGCCGTGCTGAACGAGGCGCGGCGGCTGGACATTGCGCGTGTCTACGCCTTCACGCGGGTTCCCGAATTTTTTGAACGGAACCGGTTCCGGCTTATTGACAAGGACCTGTTGCCGTACAAGGTGTTCAAGGATTGCCGCCGGTGCGGGTTGTATCCGGATTGCGACGAAGTGGCGGTAATTCGGGATTTGGCGGGAGAACCGCCCGTGAACGGCGAGTACCTATAAGGATCGAAGCATGCTTCAAGGACGCTTGGGATTTCTGGGTTATGGCAACATGGGTTCCGCCATTCTGGAGGGCTTGATCCACACGGGCGTCCTCCCGGCGAATCATGCCGTCATCTTTGATCCGTCGCCCGAACGCCAGGAGGCCGCCCGGAACCTCGGCATCAGCGTGGCGCTTTCCGCGGCGGAACTGGCCGCGGCGGCGGACATTCTCGTACTGTCCGTGAAACCGCAGACGATGGAAACGGCCCTGCTGGAAGCGGGCTCCCAGGTAAAACCCTCCGCGCTGGTGATTTCCATCGCGGCGGGCATTTCCATTGCCTGGCTGCAAAAGCACCTGCCCCCGGGCGTGCGCATCATCCGGGTCATGCCCAACACCCCGGCGCTGGTGCAGGCGGGCGCGGCCGGCGTGGCGCTGGCCCCCAACTGCACGGACCAGGACGCCGCCGTGGCGCGTGTCCTCTTCGAGGCGGTGGGCATCGTTGAGATAGTGGCGGAAAAGGATATAGACGCGGTGACCGCGCTCAGCGGCAGCGGTCCGGCGTATTTCTTTTATCTGGTGGAATGCCTCGTGCGCGCGGCGAAAGCAGAAGGCCTTGAAGAAAGCGTGGCCGCCCGGCTGGCCGCGCAAACCCTGCTGGGCGCGGGGCGGTTGCTCAAGAACAGCGGCCAGCCCGCCGAGGTGCTCCGCCAGAACGTGACGTCCAAAGGCGGCACCACCGAGGCCGCCCTGAAGCGGTTTCAGGAAGAAGGATTGGAACGAATAGTCCAGGAGGCTGTGCGCGCGGCGGCTGTGCGGTCCCGCGAACTCGGCGCCTGATCACAGGAGACAGGGATCATGGAAGAAACGAAAAATGACCTTGATGTGGCGGAATTGACGGGCCAAGAAGTCAGCGTCACCCCGCGCGACATTTACAACATCAACTTCAAGGGCAAGGTCTTCGGCGGGTATTCCCGCAACGACGTGGACGCCTTTCTGGAACGCGCCGCGGCCTCGTATGAACTCGTGGTGAACAAGCTCGCGGAAGTCACGGCGCAAAACGAGGCCATGGCGGGCGAGGCGCAGGCCTTCCGGGAAATGGAAAACGGCCTCCGGCAGGCGCTGGTCAGCGCGCAGAAGATGCACGAGGACACCTTGGACGCGGCGAAGCGCCAAGCCGATGCGCTTCTCGAACAGGCCCGCGCCGCGAAGGAACGCGCGGAAATTGACGCCCGGCATCTGCCCGATGCGTTGCGCGAAGAAATCGCCGCGCTCAAGGCCGAACGTGACCGGCTCCGCGCGGACCTGGTGGCCGTCCTCGAAACCCACGCTTCGCTTGTGGAAAACATCCCCGCGGCGGAAAGTGAAATGGACCGTCTGGCCGGCGATTTCGCGCCCGAACCCATCGTTGAGGCGGTGAACGTGGACCGCGAACCCTGGATGGACCAGCAGGAGCAGGAATAATGACTTGGCTCGCGGTGGCCGCAATCGCCCTGCTGGGCGCGGACGATCCCTCGTTCGATCAATTCTTCGCCGATTTCAAAAGCAAACGCGACGGCATTGAGGCGCTCGAAGCGCGGTTCACGCAAAAGAGCATCGTGCCGGAGGAAACGCTCACGACCGAGGGCGGGCTGGTCTACAGCAAGCCCCGGCGCATCGTCTTCCGCACGGACAGCCCGAACCGCGCCACGCTCATCGAGGCCGCGCGGGTGTGCGAATACGAGCCGGAAATCAAGCAGCTTGTCATCTACGACATCGAGGACAACCCCCGCGCCGATGTCTTTTTCCTCGGCTTCGACAATGACACCGAGAACCTGCGGAAATCGTACGACGTGAGCCTGTTCACCTCATCAGACGATCCGCGGGGTTCGCGCGGGCTGCTGGTCAAGCCGAAGAAAAAGGAAGGCGAAGAGCCGCTCTTCATCGAAGCCAAACTCTACCTGCGCGACAAGGACTACCTGCCGTTCCGCATCCACGTCATCAACGACCAGGAATCACAGGTGGACATTGACATCAAGGACTACCAGGTCAACGTCAAACTCGAACCCGCCAAACTTCAGGTGGCCGTGCCCGAAGGCACCAAGGTCATCGAAAACGACACCGTGCTCGAAACCGTGGGACCCGGCGGGAAAACCTATCCCGACGCACTGCGCTTCAGCGTGTCCGTGCCCCCGGCCGAAGAGAAATCCCCCCCGATACAGATGAAAGAGCTTTCTCCGCCCGAACCCGCCGTGGAGCCCAAAAAACCGTGATACCGCTGGTGCTGGCCTCCGCTTCCCCAAGACGGCGCGCGCTGCTCGCCGCGCTCGGCCTCGAATTCGAGGTCATTACCAGCGACGCCGCCGAAAACGATGAGGGGGCGGTGCCCGCCGCCATCGTCGAGGCCAACGCCCGCGCCAAACGCGATGACGTCGCGCGCAAGCTCACCCATCCCGCCGTGATTATTGCCGCCGACACCCTCGTATTCCTTGATGAGCACGTCCTGTCCAAACCCGCCGATCCGGAGGAAGCCCGCGCGATGCTCCGCCGCCTCTCCGGAAACACCCATCAGGTCGTTACCGGGATCGCCGTTGTCAACACCGAAACCGGCCAAACCGCCGAAGGCGCGGAAACCACCGACGTCACCTTCCGCACCCTCGCCGAGTCCGAAATCACCCGCTTCGTGGATATCGTCAACCCCCTCGACCGCGCCGGCGCCTACACCGTTGACGGGCCCGGCAGCCTCCTTGTCGCCCGGTACGACGGCTGTTACCAGAACGTCCTCGGCCTCCCCATCGTCAAACTCGACAAACTCCTCCGCCTTATCGGCCTCCGTCTCTTCGACCGCATCCAGCCCCGCCTCGCCCGTTTTCTGTAAACCGCCCGCCAACATCGAAGGGGTTCCCGTGCGCAGCGGATCAACAATGGTCTTTCCTGCGGACGGGAAAAGAAGTGAAAACGGACCTCTTTTTAGCATGGGCTGGACTGCCATCCACGCCTGCGGTATCATAGGCGCGATGTGCATGGAAGGGTGTTGTTCGGGAAAGGAATAACATGGATTGCCGAATGGAACGCGATACGATGGGTGAAATGGCGGTGCCGGCGGACAAGTATTATGGCTGCCAGACGGCGCGGTCGCTGGTGAATTTCCGGATCGGCGGGGAACGGATGCCGCGGGAGGTGATCCGGGCGCTGGGCGTGGTGAAGAAGGCGTCCGCCCAGGTGAATCATGCGTTGGGGCTGTTGCCCGCGCCGCTTTGTGAAACCATCGAACGGGCGGCCGACGAAGTGATGGCGGGCACGCTGGACGATCATTTTCCGCTGGTGGTGTGGCAAACGGGCAGCGGCACGCAGACCAACATGAACGTGAACGAGGTGATCGCGAACCGCGCCATTGAATTGATGGGCGGCGTGCTGGGCAGCAAACACCCCGTGCACCCGAATGATCACGTCAACATGTCGCAATCCTCGAATGATGTTTTTCCCACCGCCATGAACATCGCGGCGGCGGAGCAGATGGTGCACCGCCTGATCCCCGTGTTGGAGGCCTTGCAACAGGCGCTGGCCGCCAAGGCGGACGCCTATCACGCGATTGTCAAGATTGGGCGGACGCATTTGATGGATGCCACGCCGCTGACGCTGGGGCAGGAATTTTCCGGGTACGCCCAGCAGGTGGCCTATGGCATCTGGCGGATTCAGGAAACGCTGCCGAGGCTGTATGAATTGGCGCTGGGCGGAACGGCGGTGGGCACGGGCCTGAACACGAAAAAGGGGTTTGCGGAACAGGCGGCGGCGCGCATTGCCGCGATTACGGGGCTGCCGTTTGTCTCGGCGCCCAATAAATTCGAGGCGCTGGCGGCGCATGACGCGCTGGTCATGGCGCATGGCGCGCTCAAAACGCTGGCGTGCGGCCTGATGAAGATTGCGAATGACCTCCGGTGGCTGGCGAGCGGCCCGCGGTGCGGCCTGGGCGAGCTTACGCTCCCGGAGAACGAGCCTGGTTCGTCCATCATGCCCGGGAAGGTGAATCCGACCCAGTGCGAAGCGGTGACCATGGTGGCGGCGCAGGTATTGGGCAATGATGTTACGGTGAACATCGCCGGGGCGTCGGGCAATTTCGAGTTGAACGTCTACAAACCGGTGATTATCTATAACGTCCTCCAGTCCATCCGTTTGCTGGCGGATGCGGCGGAATCGTTCCGGGCGCATTGCATTGAAGGGCTTCAGCCCAACCCGGAACGGATCGCCGCCCACGTCAGCAATTCCCTGATGCTGGTGACGGCCCTGAACCGTTCCATCGGGTACGACAACGCGGCGAAGATCGCCAAAGCCGCCCACGCCCGTGGGACCACGCTGCGCGAGGAGGCGGTGCGGCTGGGGCTGCTGTCCGCGGAGGAATTTGACCGGTTGGTGGACCCGCGGAACATGCTCGGCCCGGCGGAATGACCCATCGGGCACCGACGCTTCATTCCTTCCCTGTTTTCCTTCCGGGAACTATTTTCCGTCCGCGCGTATTTTTTTATTGCAGAAAAATTGTTTTTCTGTTACATAGTACCTGCTGCGCGGGGCATAAACGGCGCGTGACGGGGCTTGTCCGCCTCGGGTGGATGTGTATTTGCCGCTGGCCGCGTAAAACCTCCATGCAAACGCATGGCACGCCGAATTACAGAAGGATTTCTGTCGCAAATGGCTAAACGAACGGAGCCTCCCTCCCCTCTTCCCCGAACTTTGGGCCCGGTCCCGGATTTGGAGCGCCACCTTCCCTCGGATTGGTGGCGCACGTTGTTTACCTCGGTCTATCTCAAGACCGACGGCGATGTGGTGGAAAACGAACGCAACACGGCCAAGGAAGTGGACATGATCATTTCCACGGTCGGCCTGGAACCCAACGACCGCATTTTGGACCTCTGTTGCGGCCAGGGACGCCACTGCCTCGAGTTGGCCCGGCGCGGGTTCAAGCACGTGACGGGCATTGACCGCTCGCGCTACCTGATTCGCCTGGCGCGCAAACGCGCCGCGGATACGGGCCTCCGGGCCTCCTTTCATGAAGGCGACGCGCGGCGCTTCCGCCTGCCGGAAAGCACCTACCAATGCGTCACCATCATGGGCAACTCCTTTGGATACTTTGACCGCGTGGAGGATGATTTCGCGGTGCTCGAATCCGTCAAGCGCGTGCTGCGCTCGGGCGGGGTGCTGGTGCTGGATATCGCCAACGGCGATTGGATTCGCAAGCATTTCGACCGCCGGTCCTGGGAATGGATAGATCAAGACCAATTTGTGTGCCGGGAACGTTCCCTGTCCGGAGACGGTCAGCGCCTGATTTCCCGCGAAGTGGTGGTGCACGCGGAGCGCGGCGTGATTGTGGACCAATTCTACGCGGAGCGGCTGTATGCCCCCGGCATGCTGGTGCAATTGCTGGAAAAGGCGGGGTTTGAGGAAATCCGGCTGCACGGCGCGATGGAAACGGAATCCGGGCGCAACCAGGACCTCGGCATGATGGCCGCGCGGGTGTTTGTCACCGCGCGGATGCTGAAGCGGGCTCCCGCGCTGAAGCGGGGCAGGGTGCTGTTTCCCAAGGTGACGGTCCTGCTGGGGGATCCCACGCTGCCGGACCAGGTCAAGCGCGACGGCCAGTTCAATGAAGAGGACATGGATACCATCAACCGCCTGAAACGGGCGCTCGAGGAATTGGACGAATACTCCTTTGACTATGTGGATCAGCACGGCCCCCTCATCACGCGGCTGAAAAATGAACTACCGGATTTTGTGATGAATTTCTGCGATGAGGGATACAACAACGACGCCTTCAAGGAATTGCACGTTCCGGCCTACCTCGAAATGCTGGGCATCCCCTATACCGGGGCGGGCCCCGCGTGCCTGGGCTTGTGCTACAACAAATCGCTGGTGCGCGCGATTGCCGCATCGCTGGACATCCCCGTGCCGCTGGAAACCTACTTTGACCCCGACGATCAATCCGCCATGCTGCCGGCGACCTTCCCCGCGCTGATCAAGCCCAACTACGGCGACAGCAGCATCGGAATCACGGTGGAATCCTTCGTGCGGGACGCGCAGGAACTGCTCGCAAGCGTGCGCAAGCTGCAGGAATCCCTGCCGGGAAGGCCCTTGCTGATTCAAGAGTTTCTGGGTGGGCCGGAGTACAGCATCGGGATAGTCGGCAATCCGGGATTGACCTTCACCTTTCTGCCCGCGCTGGAGGTGGATTACAGCGGGTTGCAGCCCGGACTCCCCCGCATTCTCGGATACGAATCCAAATGGCTGCCGGATTCGCCCTACTGGTCCCAGATCACCTACCAGGAAGCCCAATTGGACGACGACACCCTGCGCAAACTCCAGGATTACTCCTCGCAGTTGTTTGTGCGTCTGGGCTGCCGGGATTATGCCCGGTTCGATTTCCGGGCGGACGCCCTGGGCGAGATCAAGCTCATGGAGGTGAATCCCAATCCCGGGTGGTGCTGGGACGGCAAAATGAACATCATGGCGGGGTTCGGCGGCCTGCGGTACGCCGACCTGCTGCGGATGATCATCGAAGCCGCCCAGGAACGAATCGTGCCCCCAAAATCCGGCAATGGCAACGGTCTGCCGTTGCGAGGTCAACGCCGGATGGCAGGTGGGCGATCGGGTCGAGCTG
>CAYXPO010000041.1:0-5586 GCA_964466925.1 uncultured Nitrospirales bacterium | reverse complement strand
TGGCAACGGCGCAAAAAGGCACTGAACCGCGTGGTTTGGCATCCGCCCCGGCGGATGTACTAAGATACCCCCATGCAAATATCCGTAGTGATTCCGGTATATAACGAGTGCGAGACGCTCGAAGCGCTGGCGGAAGGGATTTCCAAGCATCTCCGCGCCTACGGGCACCGCATCATTTTCGTGGACGACGGCAGCACGGACGGCTCCTTCGAGGTGTTGTCCGCCTTGCGGGACCGGTACGAAACGGTGGATGTGATCCGGTTCCGGAGGAATTTCGGGAAACCTTCCGCACTGGCGGCGGGATTCGCGCGGGCACAGGGGGATGTCGCCATCATCATGGATGCCGACCTCCAGGACGACCCCAAGGAAATTCCGGCGATGCTGGCCAAGTTGGAAGAAGGCTACGACATGGTCTGCGGCTGGAAAAAACACCGCCACGACCCCTGGCACAAAATCCTCCCGTCCCGCGTGTTCAATTTCGCGGTGGCCAAGGCCTTCCATCTTTCCCTGCACGACATCAACACCGGTTTCAAGGTCATGCGGATGGAAGTGGCCCGGCGGCTGCCGCTCTATGGCGAAATGCACCGGATGATTGCGGTGTTTGCCGTGCAAATGGGCTACCGCGTGACGGAAATTCCGGTGGAACATCATCCGCGGCGCCACGGGCGCTCCAAGTTCGGCGTCAAACGGTTCCACCGCGGCGCCATAGACGCCATCACCGTGCTGTTTCTTTCCCTGTATGGGGAACGCCCCGGGCACTTTTTCGGCGTTGTCGGGGCCTTGGTGCGCGGCTTGGGCGCATGCCTTGCTCTCGCCGGCGCGGTGCTGGCCGTGCGGGGCGGTGCGCCGCTGTTCGCTCTGGCGCTATGGCTTACCGGCGTCATGCTCCTCATGGGCGGCGGGCTCCTTTGGGGAATCGGCCTGCTGGCGGAATGGCGGCTCCATCAACGGCCCGCCCCCGATCCCTCCTTCTGGATTGCCGAGGAACATCTCGGCCCGCCGCGCTGACGGCGTTCAAAGGTTGATTTCATGGGCTTGGTGTGCTAGAACCCAAAGAAGAACCGGTCAGGAGACACACTATGGACGCGCCAACCAATCTGGATACGTTCCAAGCGGGCGATCCGCGCCTGATGGTGCGGTGGGCACGGCAATACGCGAAAAGCCGCACCATCTCCTTTTTGGTCCAATGGGTCTTTATCGTGGTGATGGTGTTGAGCATCGGCGTGGCCGGAAGCCTCACCAATATCGCCTACCGCTCCGGCAACATGGGCCTGTTCAGCGGGGCGGTCGTGATCATGGTCGTGACCATCCTCCTGCTCACCTGGTTTTCCGTCTCTAAATGGGGCAGTGATTTAATCTGGAGCATTACCCAGTGGCTCTACGGCGAGGAAGGGTATGTCTCATACACCGAGGACCAGGGGGATCAGGGCCTTCCCTTATGGATAACCGCCTTGGGCGGGGGCTTGGTCGTGTATCACTTGGTGGGCGCCCTGCTCATCAGTTTCGGATACCTTTCGTTGCAGTATATGCAGCCGTTTTCCGCCGCCTACATGGTGCCGTTTCTGGCCATCATGATCCGCTACCAACGGCTCGGATTCTGGGCGTGGTTCTGGCCCATCCTCTATGGCCTGCACGCCCTCCTGCTGCTCAAGGGCTATCCCCTCAGCTTTCCCGGACAGTGGAAATTGATGGACATGGTGGTGTCCGTGTTTGGATGCGGTCTCGTGGCCATTCTGACCGGTCATATTTACAGCCGGTTCGCTTTGTGGAAATTGAAAAGCCTGGTGCAATCCGGACTCCCCGCCAGCTCCGATTCCGATCCGGGGGACGCCTCCCCATGAGCGAACTCGACCGCACCATCCATGAGCCCGCCCGGCTGCGCATCCTCACCATCCTTTCCGGTGTGGATGAGTCGGATTTCAATTTCCTGTTAAATACCCTGGGCCTCACCAAGGGCAATCTCTCCTCGCACATGGACAAGCTGGAAAAAGCGGGCTACGTGGACGTGAAAAAAAGCTTCAACGGGCGCATTCCCCACACCGAATTTTCCATCACCGCGCAAGGCAAGTCCGCCTTGTTGGAATATTGGCGGGAACTTGACACCATTCGTTCGCTTCACAACCCGCCCGCGGAATAAAACCTTTGGCCGGGATGCCGTCGCGTGAAATGCAGAGTAATGACCCGTTGCGCGCGGAGGCCGGCCGCCTCCGGAAACATGTCCGGCCCGCCGGATAACGGCCGCGATTATCCCTCTGACCGGCGGCGCACCGTTTCTGGTCCCAAACGGGACGCCTGGAATCCATGGGACCGGTTCGTGGTCCGGGCGGACCCTGGGGTGGAACTTGCACCCAGGGGGACGGCTGGGGTTTACTAGAGGGGAATAAACGGAATAACAAACGTGTTTCAACAGGAAAAGGAGGTTATCATGGGATTTTCTTTGCCGCCACTGCCGTTTGCGCCGAACGCCCTGGAACCGATTATCAGCGCCGAGACGCTTCAGTTCCACCATGGCAAGCATCACCAAACCTACGTGAATAACCTGAACAAATTGATCGAAGGCACGCCCTTCGTGGACAAGACCCTCGAGGAAATTGCCGTGTCCGCGGAAGGGCCGCTCTTCAACAACGCCGCCCAAGTATGGAACCACACGTTTTACTGGCAGGGGTTGAAACCGGACGCGGGCGCGCCGCAGGGCGCCTTGCTCATGATGATCCAGCGTGATTTCGGCGGCCTCGACGCCCTGAAGGATGCGCTGGCCAACGCCGCCACAACGCAATTCGGGTCCGGATGGGCCTGGCTGGTGCTGGACCAGGGCAAACTGGCCGTCACCAAGACCGGCAATGCCGATCTGCCCCTGAAACACAATCAGACGCCGCTTTGGACTATTGACGTGTGGGAACACGCCTACTACGTGGATTACCGGAATGATCGCCCCAAGTATGTGCAGCAAATCCTGAATAATCTGGTGAACTGGGATTTTGTGGCGGAAAATCTGACCAAGGTGGCCTAAAGTTTCCGCGTGAGATTCACCGAGCCGCGGATATACCGGATGCGGCCGGGCGCGGGGTTGACTTCAAGGTACAGGCTGCCTTGAAGCGTATCCATGGTGCTGTCGTTCGATGCATTCGCGCCCGAGGCGCTGATGTCCGCTTTATATTTGGCCGCCGCGCCGGAATACTCCCCGCCGAGGTTGAGGGTGCCGCTGGGGAGCATATATCCGGAAACGGGGAAGCTCACTTTGGCGGGCAGCAGGGAACCGAGAAAGGCTTCCTGGACCGAATCGCAGGCCCAATGGAACGTGGCGGTCCCTTTCACCTGATAATTGCCTGGAAACGAGGCCCCCGCCGGCTGTGTGAGGGTGATCTCCAGGGAACAGCTCATTGAGGCGTTGGAGAAGGAGTCGGTCCCTTCCCAAGTTCCGGAATAGGCGCCCGTGGCATTGAAGGGCGGTGCGCCGATGGGCAGAAAAAGGCATCCTGGCAAGGCCAACACGCACACCGCGCCCCAGAAAATGCGCCCCCCTTGTTTCATCCATCCGTGACCACGCATAGCCTGCCTCCATTTCCTCGTGTTGCAGCCGAAGCCATGAAAACGATAACGCCGCGGAACACAGCATGACGCGTTCCGCGGCGCAATTTCAACCTGCGGGGATTAGGACGGAGTTTTTGTGAACACGGTCAGCTTGGAAGCCTGCCACGTGCCGTCCATTTCGTTCATGAGCCGCACTTCCCGGATGAAGGCCGCCACTTGGTCGCCAATGGGCTTCACTTCGGCGGGTAGGAACGACATCAGGTTGTTGAGCGGGGCCACGATATCGGTCCAGATGCCGGTATTGAGCAAGAGGCTGCTGTAGCGGGGCGTGGCGGGGTCCAGGGGCGGATTCAACGCCGCGAAGAGGCCGGAGGTGCGTTTCTCCAAAATCATGTCTATCAGGGTTTTCATCTTGTCCACGTTGTTCGAGAACAGGACCATGTCGCCGGGGAAGGCGAAGGAGATCGGCACCGGGATTTCCGCCACCACCGGCTTGATCTCAATGTCCTTGTATTTCTCGCCTTCGCCGGACGGGATGAGCAGTTTCATGAGGCTCTGCGTCTGGTCGGGCTTGGCCAAGCCGATCATCAGGAAGAGGGAGGGGAAGTCGTCTTTGGCGCCCGCGAGCCCGAGAGTGATTTCCTGGCCCAGCAGGTTCAGCACTTGATTCCCAATCGTGATGCCTTGGGCCACGCCCGGGTCTTTCGAGAACTTGGGCACTTCCTTGAGGTAGACGTCCATGATCTGCTTTTTCCACTCGGGCGTCAGGCACAAATTCACCATCGCCAGGGTGCTTTCCGGCAGCAACTGGGCGTATTTCATGGGAACCGCCTGTCCGCTGAAGCTGAGCAGGCCGGGATGCGTGTACGTATCCATCCGCGTATTGATCTCAAACTTGTCCGCCGTCCAGGCGAAGGTGGTCACCACGGGGTCTTCGCCGTTGGGCGCGGCCATCAATGTTTCGAGGGCGGTGGCCTGCGCGGCGATGAACGGCGACAGATCGCCCCCCACATTCACCACGGGCAGGATTTTTTTCAGCAGGGGGAGCAGGCGTTCGGTGTAGAGCAGCAGTGCGCCTTCGTCCGGCGCGGTGGCGGGGCAGTCGGACGAGCCATAGGGCAGGGCCGCGGGTTTCGCCGCGCTCTCCGCGATGCTCGTGACCATATCGGTGGTGCCGACAGCCAGTTTATTGTCCGCGAGGAAGTAGCCGTAGTCGTCAATGGTGTTGATGGTGATGTTCCCCACCGTGACCGGCTTGAAGTCCTTCCCGTAAAAATCCGGGTTCAACGCGGTGAGTTCCTTGATCGTGGCTTCGACTTTGGCGGGATCGCTGACGCCCAGCACGAGGGCGGCGGACGGCGCATCAACGTCTTTCAAATCCACGGGCGGCAAAATGGGTTCTTTCCCCTGCGGGGCGGCGGCCTTGGCTTTTTCCGCGGCCGCGATGCCGCTTTCCACGGATTTCGAGAAATCGGCGAACAGGCCCCAAGGCGCATCCAAATTGAGGCCCTTGGCGGCGGCGATTTCACCCAGGGTTTTCGCATTTTCCGCGCCCACGGTTTTCGCGGCGTTCGCGATGAATTCGTTCAATTTCGCTTCTATGTCGAAATCCGGCGGCGCCAGCTTCTTGGCCAGGGGGATCGCTTTGTTCAGCGTGCCGTTTAACGGCGGAAGCCCCAGGGCGATCTGGGCCTTGGCGGGCGTCATGTGCAGCACGTCGAGCACCACGGGCTTGAACGCGGGCTCGGGCCGCGGCTCTTTCTTGATTACCGGCGCGGCCACGGGCGCAGGCGTCTCCGGCGGGGTGGCCGGTTTCGCTTCCGTGGAGGCGGGTTTGGGTTTCGCGGGGGGAGGCGGAGTCTCTTTGGGACCCAATACGCCCGTACTCCACAACCCCACGGCCGCCACGGCAATTATCACCGCAACCGCCACAACAACTATACCGATTTTTCCCGATCCGGACATGATGTGTCTCCTATGATTATCGCCTGATATTCGTCCTGGCCCGCGGCCCATGACGGAAGCGCTAAGAATACCACATGTTCCGCCAAAAGA
>CAYXPO010000040.1:0-14813 GCA_964466925.1 uncultured Nitrospirales bacterium | reverse complement strand
AAACAGCCCAACCCTGACGTGGGCGTGCTGGTGGATGTGAGTTCGCTCGATCGCGTGGGCGCGGCGGCCTCTTGGCTGGAGAATAAAAAACTTTTGGTAATAGACCATCATTTGGAGAACGGACAACCCGGCGCTTCCGGGTTCATTGACCCGTCCTATGCCGCCGCCGGCGAAATCGTGGCGGATATGTTCACCTTGGCCGGCGTGCCCTTGACCCGTGACGCCGCCCACTGCCTCTATGTCGCCCAGATCACGGATACCGGCGGCTACCGCTATTCCAATACCAATGTGCGGTCACACCACATTGCCGCCGCCTTGTTGGAGACCGGCCTCGACGCCGCGGCCATTTCCAGCGACGTGTTCGAGGTGATCTCCAAACCAAAGTTTGAACTCCTGCACCGCGTCATTGACCGCATGCAGCTCCTCGCGGGCGGACGCCTCGCATGGTCCTATATTACCGCCCGGGACCTCGTCGAGGCGCAGGCGAAAAGGGAGGATACCGACGGCCTCGTCAATTATGCGCGCAACATCGAAGGCGTCGAAGCGGGCGTGCTGTTCAACGCCATCGAGCCCGCGCTCACCAAAGTGAGCCTGCGGTCGCGCAAACGCGTCAACGCCGCCGAGTTTCTGAACGCCTACGGCGGAGGCGGCCATGCCGCCGCGGCCGGCGCCACCATCGAGAAGCCCTTCAATGACGTACAGCCCGAAATGATCGCCCGCTTGGAAACCTTGCTCGGAGGAACGGTGGAACCGGAGACGGAAACCCAATGAACGGATTGCTGCTGGTGGATAAACCGGTAAAACTGACTTCCCACGATGTGGTGGACCGCATTCGCAAAGCGTCCGGATTGAAACGCGTGGGACACACCGGCACGCTGGACCCCGGCGCCACCGGACTGCTGGTGCTCTGCCTAGGAAAGGCCACCCGCCTCTCGGAACACCTGACCGGCCTTGATAAAACCTACGAAGGCGTCATGAGGCTTGGTATCGTGACGGATTCCTACGACCGCGATGGAAAGGTCCTGGAAGAGCATCCCGTGCCGGACGTTTCGGTGGAATCGCTGCAACAGATTTGCGGCCAATTCACCGGCGAGATTGATCAGGTCCCCCCCATGGTGAGCGCGGTCAAGGTGGGCGGTCAGCGCTTGTATAAAATGGCGCGCAAGGGCGAAGTGGTGGAGCGCCAGCCCCGCCGGATTTCCGTCCATGAATTTTCCGTGCTTTCGTATGATCCGCCCGACGCGCAGGTCCGGGTGTGCTGTTCCAGCGGCACCTATGTCCGCGGGTTATGCCATGATGTCGGCCGGCAACTGGGATGCGGAGCCATCCTCGCCTCGCTCCGCCGCACCTGCGTCGGACGTCACTCCGTGCTTGACGCGCTCCCTGTGGAAGACTTCACCTCCCCGGACATCGTCCGTGCCCGCTTGCTGCCCATGGAAGACGCCCTGGAA
This sequence comes from uncultured Nitrospirales bacterium, assembly GCA_964466925.1. Taxonomy (GTDB): domain Bacteria; phylum Hydrogenedentota; class Hydrogenedentia; order Hydrogenedentales; family CAILVY01; genus CAILVY01. The sequence continues at coordinate 13,362 of CAYXPO010000040.1, read as the reverse complement.
TTGCCCGTCATTGTGGTCCGCAATTCCAGCCGCACTACCGTCATGACCGGCGGCACCTTGTTGGCCCCCGAACTCACCACGTTGTGCGCCGCCCGCGAAGGCTGGGTGCAGGTCAAGGCGGGCGGCGGAACCCTGCTTGCCCTCGCGACCGTCGAAACCACCGCGGCGGGGCCCCGTTTCCATTGCAAACGCGTGCTTGTATAATGTGTACCCAAACGGAAAAACCAAGTTCTATTTCCCATGATTCTCATTGATGATGTGCGGACGACCTCGGAATCCTTTCCGAACGTGGTGTTGACCATCGGCAGTTTTGACGGCCTTCACCTTGGGCACCGCCGCATCATCGAGGAAGTGGTCCGTGAGGCGCGTTCCATCCAGGGCACGGCGTGCCTGATGAGCCTCAAACCCCATCCCCGGGAATTCTTCGCCCCCGGTAATCCTCCTAATATTTTGTTGTCCGACGCCAAAAAAGAGGCCTTGCTGGCGGAGGCCGGCATGGACGTTCTGTTTATTCTGCCCTTTAATCTCGAAGTGGCGTCCATGACACCCGACACCTTTCTGCGGGAAATTGTCGTGGGGCGGTGTCACGCCAAGCGTGTGATTATCGGCCATGATTTCTGTTTCGGAAAAAATGCGCGGGGCGATTATGAATATCTGAAAGAGGCCGCGCCCGGCTTGGGATTTGAGGTGCGCCAAATTCCCCAACGCGTCATCCAGGGCGAACGTGTGAGCAGTACGCTGATCCGCGAATATGTTCTCCAGGGCGAAGTGGACAACGTCGAAGTCTTTCTGGGACGTAAATACGCCATTGCGGGCGAAGTTATTCCCGGACGCGGCGTCGGCATCACCCTCGGATTCCCGACCGCCAATATCGCTCCGCACCATAATGCCGTGCCCGCCCACGGGGTCTACGTCGCCGAAGCCGTTCTGGACGGGCGATGCTATCCCGCCGCCGTGAATATCGGCGTCGCACCCACCATCCGCAACGAAGACATCGCCATCGAGGCTTTTATTCTCGACTTTACCGGCGACATTGTCGGAAAACCCATCGAACTCGTCTTCCACAAACGCCTGCGCCCGGAGAAAAAATTCGCCTCCCGCGAAGAACTCATGGCCGCCATCGCCGCCGACGTCGCCGCGGTCCGCCACTATTTTGCCGGGCCAAGAGTCCCCGTGGGGACGGTTCCGCGGGGGGCGGCAAATTCTTGAGGGGAATTTGGCGGGCATGATAGCATGGGCGTTGCAGATGCAGGATATCCTATACAAGACCGAGAGTGTTTTGGGCCTGGAGGGTGGTTGTGTTAGAAACGCTGATGGAGCATGTGGCGGCCTTGCCGGAAGAACGCCTGGGGACGTTGCTGATCCAGGATATCGCCCTGTGTCAGACATGGTTTTCGGCGTGCATCGGGAATCCGTTTGAACAGACGCGCTGGCAGCCTCTTCTTCAACAAGTGCGGGCTTGGCAGCGGCGCGCGCGCGTTCCGGACGAGAAAACGGAAGGACGGCGCCATCAACGCGTGTTGCGGGACCTGATCGATCTGCTGGGGCAGGATCCCCGGTATCATTTTACGGGCGATGAGGCCTTGTTCCTCAAGACGGTGCTGACGCTGGTGAAATCCAGCCCGCTTGCAAAGCATTATGAACGGATGATCGAACTGATCGCCGCGCACGCCGGTTATTTGGAGCAGCGCTGCAAGGAACGCCCCGCGGCGGGCGGATTGCCGGGGCTGGCGCGGCGCATCCAGTATATCACCGAAGAATTGCTGCCCAGTGCGCCCTACCGGGAAACGCGCTTGTTGGCGGGGATCGAGCTTCCCTCAAATGGGCCGGTGTTTTCCTGTGCCGGGTATCTTCGCGTTTTGGGAGACGTGCCCGAGCGGTGCACCGTGGTGGTGGAAGGCGAAGGCGAGTGTTCGGTGGACGGGTATGTGCTGGGACGCGTGTTGGCGAAAGAGCATTGCGAAGTGCGGGGCAATATCGCGGGCGTGGTGATTGTGCTGCAAGGAGACGTGCGCGCCCGGGGCATCATCAACAACGCCTATGTGGTGGCGAAGCGGGGCGGGGTGTATTTTCGGAACGCCCAAGGGCCCCGTCTGGTGTTTGCGGGCCGCGAGATCGCGATGGAAAGTTCAAAAATGGGGCGCTATGTCACGCGCACCTTGAATGTATCCAAAGACATGTCCGGCGGGCAGGTGCACGTGGCGGGGATTGCCCAAGCCGCGCATTTCCGCAATCTGGGCCCCAACGACTTGAGCGTGGTGCTGCGGCGGGAACTGTGTTGTGAAGATTATGGCGAAATCAGCGGGGAAGAACTGAACCGGCTGTTGTCGGAAGCCTACCGCCTTCGCACCCTGGCGCATAATCTCGAGGTGATGGCGGAAATGGCCCGGCGCGAAGCGGAGCATAATGCGCAGTCCGCGCTGATGTATTTGTTCGGAGGAGGGGAGATGCACAAGAAATTGGTGGACATTGCGGCGGCGCAACGCCGCATCAACGCCATTGACCGCCTCCGTCACTCATTGCAGGTGTTATTGATCAGCGCGCAGGACGGCTTGATGCGCAAGCAGGCGGAAATTGCGGTTCCCGATACGGAGATCATGAATCTTGACGGGGAGCGCTTGATCGAGAGTGAATTGGCGAAGGAGGCGGAGGAGGGCGCGGCGATGTCGTCCGCCGTGAACACGCGGTGCATCAATCCGGTGCAGGCGGCCCGTGCCATCGCGGATATCCCCAAGAAATTAAAACAACTGGCGCGGGAGCGAAAAACCCAGGAGAAAACCATCGCGCAACGCGAAAAAGAAATGCAGTCGCTGGGGCAATACGAGGCGCTTCTCAAAGGGGCGGGGAAAACCACCACCAAACTGGAATTGCTGCTGAAAATCCTCCCCAGCCTGAAGAAGCAGCCCCCGGAAAGCCCCGTGGTGACGCGGCTGGGTTCGCCTTTCGTAATTATGGCCTTGCGCAATATTGACCGTCAGATGCGCAATCAGCGGGAATACAAGCAACACGCCGGGGAATACCGCCAGGGTTTCCGTGCGGTCAGCGAACGGCTCGGCAAAGACTTCCAAATTCAAGTGCTGGAAAATCCCGATGAAGAGCAGGCCTCCGCCAAGGTGACCGGCCGCTTTGAACGGGGCGTGAAAATCTACATGGACATGTACGCGGAAAACGAACTGGACCTGCTGCCGGGAAGCCTGATCCGCGCGCCGGGCGGCAATGAGGTGCGCACCTATGTCCGCGCCATCCAAGTGTCCCGGTTCCATGTAAGTGATTGAGCACGGGGGCTAGGCGGCCAGTGCCGCGGTTCGCATCACACCGAACACCGCCTGTTCCAGCATCCAGAAGACCGCCGAAACCATCAGGTAAACCAAGCCATAACGGATGCAATCGTCAACGTCGAAATCATACAGATGAAATACCAAGCCACCGGAACCCGCATGCGTTGGCCGCACTGACAACGTATAATCCGTTCTTCCATGGGCTTCCCTAAGCTCCTTCTACCATGATCTACTGGCATCCCCGCTGTTTTATTCGGAAGAACGGACGTATTGGTTTGCATCCCCCGCGTATGCTACATTGGCTCTTTCCTTGCATAAGGACAACGCCGGGACAGGGCAAATCACAAGGCACCTGGCTTGTGTGCCGGACACATAAGCCCCTTGCAATAACTGGAGTGTACGGGATGCTGACCAAACGAATACTAATCACCATTGGAATGGGGTGTGTCATGGGAACCATGCTGTGTGGAAATGCGTGCGCGCAGGCGGGCATCAGTGATATGCGGTGTGAATATCTGCACAATCCCCTCGGGATTGATGCCCTGCAACCGCGCCTGAGCTGGATACTGCCGCTGGACAAGCCCGGGCAGCGCCAGACCGCGTATCAGGTGCTGGTGGCCAGTACGGAAGACCTGCTGCAAGAAGGCAGCGCCGATCTGTGGGATTCCGGCAAGGTGGCGTCGGATCAATCCACCCAGGTTGTTTACAATGGAAAACCCCTGGCCTCAAGAATGCGCTGCTTCTGGAAGGTCCGGGCGTGGGACAAAGACGGACAGGCATGGCCCTGGAGCGAGACCGTCTTCTGGACAATGGGCCTGCTTTCTCCGGATGACTGGAAGGGGCAATGGATTGGCGCGGATTGGATGCAGGACCATAAAGGGTCGCTGCCGTGGTTGCGCAAGACCTTTGCATTGTCCGAAAAACCACGGCGGGCCACCGCGTATGTGTGCGCGCTGGGGTATTACGAGTTGTATGTGAACGGCGAGAAAGTGGACGATTTTGTGTTGTGCCCCGCCGTGAGCGAATACGGTAAACGCGGATTGTATGTCACACACGATATAAGCACGTATTTGACCGCCGGCGAAAATTGCATTGCCCTTTGGCTGGGCCGGGGGTGGTCGGTGCAGTCCTTGGCAAAAGCCAGCCCCGGCGGGCCGCTGGTGAAGGCGCAATTCGAGATGGAGGGTGTCCCCGGAAGCAGTTTCGTGGTGACGGACGAAACCTGGAAAGCGCGGGAAAGCAATATTACGCCGCTGGGAAGCGGCGACAGCGGAGACTACGGCGGCGAATCCGTGGATGCCCGCGTCTATGTCGAAAATTGGAATAAAGCGGGTCTGGACGAGGCGGGCTGGCGCGCGGCAAAAGCGTTCACCCCTCCCACACCCATAATCAAGGCCATGATGATGGAACCCAACCGCATCATTGGCCAACTAAAGCCTGCCAGTATCGCCCCGCACGGCAAGGAAATCCTGGTGGACATGGGGAAGAACTATTCGGGCTGGTTGGAAATGCGTTTTCCCGCTTCGATCCCCGCCGGAACCAAGATCGGGATGCAATTCGCGGATAAACAGTTCCCGGACGGTAAATTCCAATTCTACAATCAGCGGGATGAATACACCGCCAAGGGCGGCGGCGAAACCTTCAAGAGCCGGTTCAACTACCACTCGTTCCGCTGGGCGCTGATTAAAGGATTGCCGGAACCGCCGAAGCCCGAAGACATCACGGGCTTGCCCATCTCGACGGATTACAGGCCCGCTTCGGAATTTTCCTGCTCAAATGAATTGCTCAACACGATTTATCAGACCATGCTGTGGACCTATCGCTGCCTGAGTCTGAGCGGATACACCGTGGATTGCCCGCACCGCGAGCGCCTCGGTTACGGCGGCGATTCCGGCACCTCCATGGAAATGGCCATGACCAACTTCAGGACGGCCGCCTTCTATAACAAATGGGCCAATGACTGGCGGGATGCGCAGAACGAGGAAGGCGACGTGCCGTTCACCGCGCCGCATCATGACGCGGGCGGCGGGCCGGTGTGGAGCGGTTTCTGCATCACCATGCCCTGGCAGGTGTATGTCGAATATGGCGACAAACGGATACTTGAACAATCCTATCCGGAAATGGTGAAGTGGCTGGCCTTCGTGGACACCAAGTTCAAGGAGGGCCTCCTGCAATTTTACGTCAGCATCGGCTGCAAAGACCCCCATTGGAATTTCCTTGGGGATTGGGTGCCGCCGGGCCGAAAACAGGGCGATGGGCGCGTGGATGATCGGTCCACCCTCTTTTTCAACAACTGCTATTATGTGTTCTGCCTGCAACTGGCCTCAAAAATTGCGTTCGTGCTCGACAAGCCCGCCGAGGGTGAAATGTATGCCCGCAAAGCGCAGGAACTCTCCCAGCGGCTTCACGAGCGGTTCTTTGAGGCGGACAAGGCTTCTTATGCCAATGGCGAACAGCCCTATCTGGCCATACCGCTGTTGTTTGACATTGTGCCGGAACCCCTGCGCGGCAAGGTCATGGCCAACCTGGAAAATGATATTACGGTGACGCAAAAAGGCCATCTGAACACCGGAATGCACGGCACCTACTACATGATCAAATATTTCATCGCACAGGGCCGGAATGATCTCGTCCACACTATCATGTCGCAGGACACCTACCCGAGCTATGGCTACATGCTGAAAAACGGCGCCACCACCATCTGGGAGGAATGGGACAGCGACAACTCGCAAATCCATAATACGCTCATCTCCGCCGGGCTGTGGTTCATTCAGGGCCTCGGAGGAATTCGATACGACGAACACACCCCCGGATTCAAGCATTTCATTCTCAGCCCCGGCGTGGTGGATGGCTTGGATTTTGCCAACGCTTCCTACGATTCCCCCTATGGCAGGATTTCCAGCCGATGGACGAAAGCGGACGGTGCGGTGATGTTTGATTTCGTGATCCCCGCGAACACCTCCGCATCCGTTGTCTTGCCCGCGAAAAGCCTTGAGGCGGTCCAGGAAAATGGGAGGCCGCTGGCCGGGCGTCAGGATATCACCGATGTGCAGGCGGAAAATGGGAAGGCGCGGTTTGTTTTGGCGCCAGGACAATACCGGTTCAGTGTGTCTTTGCAATAGCGCCGATCATTCAAGATATTGGAAGTGTGAATGAGATTGCTGGCTTGGTTGTTGTGTTTTCCGCTGGCCACCGCGGGTGCGGTGGAACAAAATGGGGATGCGCCGCGCTTCGGCCCGCCTCAATTGACGCTGGGCGGCCGGACGGCCCCGTCACCCAGTTCAACGGTGTGCGGGTTTTCGCTGATCGCGGGTAATTCGGGACCACAAGCCGCTCAATTGGACCGCAATGCATTCGCGGCAGTGCTTCAGGAGGGTGAGGAAATCGCCATCGAGATGCCGGCAGTCAATCTCACGCCCGATGTCAAGGTGCAGGTGGAGGTGGCGTTGCTGCAAGGGGACTCCGCCCAAGTTGGGTTTGGGTTTGATGTTCGCGCCGATTCGCACCTGATCGCGCCACGAGAAGCGCTTGTATTGGAAACAAGCCCGGACGCAACCGCAAAAGACGGACGGCTTTGCCTGACGCTCCGGGGCGGACCAGGGGAGTCCGTGGTCCGCTGCCGAAAAACTCAATGGATGCAGGGTGCGTATGTGCAATCCATTTCCATGATGCCCGAACCCACGGAAACGGAGGTTTTTCCGCCGCCGGTGCTGCCGGACCTGCGCCCTGGAATGGAGCAGATGCTCATCGAATGGGACTGGCGCATGCGGGACGGCATCGAAACCGGGCGCGAACCGGCGTCCTATGCGCGCGCCATCGAGCGTCTCTTGAAGCAGGGAAATGATCTCATTGCCTGTTTGACCGCATCGGGTGTCCGGCTTGAAGAAATCTTGCCGCAGTGGTGTGCGCTGGAACAGGAATTTGCGGCTCTCACCCATCCGGGGCCGGACGCCGCGGAGGCACGCTGGGAAGACCTGTGGTTGAGGGTTCACGTCTTGCGGCGGCGGATTGCCTTCTCGAACCCGCTCATGAACGTTGGCCCGCTGCTCTTTGCGAAGCATGTGCCTTCGTTTTTCAGCCACCAATTGACACAGTATTATGGGCGGTGCGCCCGCCCCGGCGGCGGGCTTTTTGTCTTGGAAAACCCCGGCGTGTCCATGAAATGCCGTCCGCTTGCCTCCGGACAGCTCCCCGAGGGCAGCTATATGCAGCCGGAAGTGAGCCATGATGCGGACCGTATTCTGTTTGCGTTCTGCGCGGCGCCCTCCGTGCCGAACTGGGACAACGTGGAGGACTTTCGCGGACGCCGCTACCACCTGTTCGAGATTCATCCGGACGGTTCCGGACTGCGGCAATTGACCGATGGGCAATACGATGATTTTTCACCCCGTGAACTTCCCAATGGAAAGATTGTTTTTATTTCGACGCGGCGCGGCGGATTTCACCGCTGCGGACGCGGCCCGTGCGATGTGTATACCCTCGCGCTGGCCGAAGCGGACGGATCCAATCCGCATTCCATCTCGTTTCACGAAACCAATGAATGGGATCCGGCGGTTCTCGCCGACGGACGGATCATCTACACGCGATGGGATTATGTGGACCGCAATGCCGTCCATTACCAACAGCTTTGGACAACGCGCCCCGACGGTTCGGCGCCCATGGCCTATTATGGCAACAACACGTTCAATCCGGTGGGTGTTTGGGAAGCGCGGCAGGTCCCCGATTCGCCCTTGATCATGGCCACCGCCGCCGCCCACCACGCCATGACCGCCGGATCGATCATCCTCGTGGACAGAACCAAGGGAACCGAGGGCCGGGAACCGTTGCAGCGGCTCACCCCCGATGCGCCATTTCCCGAAAGCGAAACGCACGTGCCGCCGTCGAATTGGCACGCCCCGGGAAGCCCGGCGGAGTATGCCATGCCGGAGGAAGCGCGGCGCTGGCCCGGACACTGTTACCGGACGCCCTATCCCTTGTCGGAAACATTTTTCCTGGCGGCCTACAGTTTTGATCCGCTCCTTGGCGAGCCCGCCTCAAACAAAGCAAACATGTTTGGCCTCTACCTCGCGGATGCGTTCGGCAACCGCGAACTCCTCTACCGTGATCTCAACATTTCGAGTTTGTGGCCGGTTCCGTTGCGGACGCGGGTGCGCTATCCGGATATCCCGCCGGTGCGCGATGAAGAACTCGCGGGCGAAGGGCTCTTTTACATGCAGAACGTGTACACCAGCAACTATGATTTGCCCGAAGGCGCGGTGAAACGATTGCGCATCGTGCAGGTGTTGCCAAAGACGACACCGAACGCCAATGACCCAACCGTGGGCTTGGCGAATGCATCGCCCGGAAAACAGGTGCTGGGCACGGTGCCGGTGGAGGCGGATGGTTCGGCCTTTTTCCGCGCCCCCGCCCACACCCCACTGTGCTTCCAAGCCCTGGACGACCGCGGGCGCGCCGTGCAGACGATGCGCAGCCTGACCTATCTCCAGCCGGGCGAAAAGGCGTCGTGCATCGGGTGCCATGAACCGCGGAGCCGTGTGTCCACGCCCGCCCCGGCCACACAGGCCCTGCGGCGCGCGCCGTCCCGGCTTGAACCCGGCCCGGAAGGTTCAAAACCCTTTAGCTATCCCCTTCTGGTTCAGCCCGTGCTCGACAAACACTGCGTGCCGTGTCACGGCGGCGCGGCGCCCAAAGGCCCCGAAGGGCGCCCCGTGGTATTGACCGGTGAACCGGAAGGACGCTTCACGAAATCGTATAACGCGCTTGCGCCGCGCGTGCCGTTTTCCTCGTGGGGCAAACTGGACGACAACGGCGAGCCGGAGACCCGTCCGGGCCGTTTTGGTGCGCGCGCCAGCCGCCTGATGGATATGCTGCTGGAGGGCCACCACGAAATCCGCCTCAACGAGAAAGAAGTGGAGCGCCTTGTCACGTGGATGGATGCCAATGCGCTGTTCTACGGTTCCTTCGATCCCGAGGCCCAGGCGCGTCAGCTTCGTGCTGAACGGATCGAAGGTCCGGTGCTCAATTAGAAATTCCACATTGCAAAAACGGTTTTGAAGCAGAGGAGAGACAAAATGCAGTATAGAGACTTGGGCAATTCAGGGATTAGTGCATCGGTGATCGCATTGGGCACCTGGGTGACCGGCGGCGGCGAGGTGTGGAACGGCGTGGACGATGCGGAGTCGCTGCGCGCCATTCATGCGGCACTGGATAATGGAGTCAATCTCATTGACACGGCCCCAGGATACGGTTGGGGACACAGCGAAAGCATTATCGGCCAAGCCATTCGGGGGCGGCGCGGCAAGGTCGTGCTCGCCACGAAATGCGGCATCTGGTGGCAGGATGCGCGCGGCTCGTTCCATTATCACTTGAACGGAAAAGACACCTACATCAGTGTGCGGCCGGACACGATTGCCATTGAGATTGAAGACAGTCTGCGCCGCTTGGGCACGGACTATATTGACTTGTATCAGGTGCACTGGCCCGCAAAGGAGCCCGATCTTACGCCCGTTGAAGACACCATGGGATTCCTGATGAAGCTGAAGGAGCAAGGCAAGATTCGCGCGATTGGCGTCTCGAACGTCAGTGTTGCGCAAATCGAGGAATACCGCGCCAACGGGGACCTCGCCAGCGATCAATTCCGTTACAGCATGCTGTTCCGCGCCCCGGAAGCGGATATTCTGCCCCATTGCGCCAAACACAACCTGGCCACGCTGACCTATATGTCGCTGGAGCAGGGCCTGCTTACGGGCAAGGTGGGCATGGACCGCGTGTTCAATCCGAACGAATTCCGCAGCAACGAGGAATGGAATGCCTGGTTCAAACAGGTGAATCGCCCGAAAGTGCTCGGGATGCTTAATGGATGGAAAGACTTGACGGAAAAATACCACTGCACGCTCGCGCAGCTTGTGCTGGCATGGACGGCCGCGCAGCCGGGCGTCACGCATGTGCTCTGCGGCGCGCGCACCGCGGCTCAGGCGGAACAGAACGCGGCCGCGGGGAGCCTGGCATTGGACGCGGCGGACATCGCGCGCATGCGCGCCGATGCCATTGCCTTGGGAGACCCCCGGTAACGAGACAACGACTCGGAGGATATCACTCTGTTGCGTTGATACGGCACGTCAACTTGGAGAATAGGCATGCATCGCATAGCAAACGTTTTTGCGCGTGGAATGCTTCTTTTGTGCTTGTTTGCATCCGCAAGCAGTGCGGCGCCCCGCGAAACACTCGATCTCGATGGCGTGTGGAATTTCGCCACGGACCCCGGCAATAAAGGCGAAGCGGAAGAGTGGTTCAAGCCAGAGACCCAACTGCCTCCCATGCCCCTGCCGGGATATGGGCCGGAAGCCAACGGCACGATTCGCGTGCCCGGCATCTGGGATAATCAAGGGTATGGCACGGAAACCGAAAAGGTGCGCCATAATTTTGTGGGCAAGGGTTGGTATAAGCGGCAGATCGACATTCCGCGGTCCTGGGCGGGCCGTCGTGCGTTTCTGATCATCACCGGCGCCAGCCGCTATACGAAGGTTTGGCTCGGCAATCAGTTTCTTGGCGAACACATCGGTTTACTGTCTGTTCAGGAATACGACGTGACGCCATTTGCCGTGCCCGGCAAGAATCTAACCATCACAATTCAAGTGGATTCCGATCAGCGTTGGGCCGTGGACGCCCTGTTTGGCGCTTCTTCGCTGGCTGATTTCATGGATATCGAATGGGGCGGCCTCTGGGGGCATGTGCGCTTGGAGGCGCGGTCCGATGCCTGGCTGAGTGACTTGTTTGTGCAGCCCGATGTGCCCAATTCCAGTTGCTCCGCCAGTGTGACGATCAACGGAACATTCGATGGGGCGTGCGCCGTGAAACTCGGTGTGCTGGATAATGCGGGCCGCTGTGTTGGGGAAGCCACCGTGCCGGCGGCATCCGCCGGACAACCGGTTGCCATCAAGGCCGTGGTGAACGATGTGCAACTCTGGACGCCCGATACGCCAACGCTCTACACGGCAAGAGTCAGCCTGGTAAACGGAAATCAGGCGCTTGACATGGTCGAGAGCCGTTTTGGCATGCGGCAATTCACCATAGACGGTCCCTGCATTCTTTTGAACGGCAAACGCTTGATGTTGCGCGGGTATGGCGATGACCATATCTATCCCGAACAGATGTCCATGCCTTCCGACAAACAAGTGCACCTGAAGCGTCTCCGCACCATCAAGTCGTACGGATTTAACCACGTGCGCCATCACAGCACGATCATGCCCCCCGAATATTACGATGCCTGCGATGAACTCGGCATGATTACCACGGCGGAATTCCCCATCTGCTACTGCCTCTTTCTGCCGGGCGTGGGTTCCAAGTGGAAGGAGTTCACGCCCGAAGGCACGGAGCCGGACGCCGCGACGGACACCTATCGGCGGGAATGGACGGCCGTGGTCCGGCAATACCGAAACCATCCCTCGATTATGTGTTGGGTGATGGGAAATGAGCTGGGGCAGTACGATGAGTTGCCCAAGCCGCGGGCGCTATTTGAGGACATCGCCAGGCAGAATGATCCCCAGCGATTCTTCATTGATTCGGATGGTGTGAACATCAACGTCCTGCAGGACCCGAAGAACGACCGGAGCACACTGGATTTCTACACGATCCAATATGATGAGCCCGGGGCGGATCCCATCGAGAAGCCCGCCAAGTTCGACGCGCCTCGGCCCATCAAGCCCGCCATTTCGCATGAAGCGGGCAACTATGTCACATTTTCCCGGCCCGATCTGGCCGATCAGTTCCGGCACAACATGAAGCCGTTCTGGCTGACCGAAGGCAAAACGAAGCTGGAAACACTCGGTTTGCTTCAGGAAGCCAACCAATGGGCCGTAAAATCCGAACGCCTCTACGCCCTGTTGCACAAGTACAACCTCGAAGCCCTTCGCAAGAATCCTTTTCTATCCGGCTACCATTGGTGGCTCTTTCAGGATTATTGGACAAGCTCGAACGGGCTTGTGGACCACTACTTCCGTCCGAAAGCGATTTCACCGGACGAGGTGCTGAAATTTAACAATGACGTGGTGCTGTTGCAGGATGGTTTGCAGAGGACGAATCGCGGCAAAGAACTTCTCGAACTCAAACTCCTCGTATCAAACTTCTCGCCGAATCCCTTGCAGGGCATTCTCCGTTGGAACGTCGCGATTGGCGGACGCTCCGTGGCCCGGGAGGAGCAAGCACGGGGCAATCCGGTGCCACAGGGTGAACTCGCCGAAATCGGCACTCTCGGTGTGGAACTGCCCGGGATTGAAACTCCGGGAAAGATGAAAATTTCCATGGAATTTGAAGCCAACGGAACACAATACCGCAATGACTGGATTTCGTGGATATACCCCGCCACGGTTGATCTCCCGCGGCTGCCCGTGCCGGTTTTTGCGGAAGAAATCCATTCCAAACAATTTCCCCATTGGAACCTTCAACCCATCCCCGCAAAAGGAGACCTCGACAGCCATGCGGTTTATCTGACGAGTTGGCCGTGTGATCCGCGCGTCACAGAGGCGCTGATAAAAGGCGCCGGTGTCGTGTTGCTTGACGGAACCGGCTTGCCCATGGAGTCCCGCGCCATCACCTTCAAAACAAGCTGGTGGCGGGCCGATGAAACCAATATGAACCATACGGGAACGTTTGTTTATGACCATCCCGTGACGCGCGCCATCGCCCCGGATGGATGGTGCGATGAAGGATGGTTCCACTTAATCGAGGGCGGCACGCGATTCAATGTGGAAACCGCGCCCGCGCGCCCCGCGATCATCGTCCGCGCCCTGCCCGGCATGATAGCGGTCAAGGAGTATGCCATGCTGTTCGAGGTGGGCGTGGGAGAAGGAACGCTCCTGGTCAGCGGCCTGAACCACCACCGCGCCCAAGGCCGTCCGGAAAATGAATGGATCATCGCGCGCCTGCTCGAACATGCCGCGCAGTTTTCGCGTCCCAAAGCAACATGGCCGGCCTCCTTTCTCACCGTGGTTTCCGTGGCGCCCGAGGGGTGCCTGCCTGGTTTTCGTCGAGTCGTTTCCAATGAAGGAGAAGAAAGCACGTGGTACTCCTTTCGTGAAGACCATGC
>CAYXPO010000039.1:6210-15127 GCA_964466925.1 uncultured Nitrospirales bacterium | reverse complement strand
GCGCCGCCATCGTGCTGCAATGGGTGTTGCTTCGGCTAAAGTAGGCACGGCATTATGCTGCGCCTACGGTATATTCCGTACATTTCAGTACAGAATTATTCTGCGCCAACGCCTGGACAGAATCCGTCTTCCGTGCCTCCACAAGTACGGTATCCGCCGGAATTGAAGAATTGAATCAGGCGCAATAATTCGGAAAGGCTGATCCGCCAGTCGTGCGGGTTGTAGTCGCTGGCGTGGCGCGGACAGGTTTGATCGCCGGGTCCGGGGGCGTAGCCGTCTTCTGTGCCGGGTTGGCAGTGGAAGCCGCCGGAATTGAAGAATTGGATGATGCGGAGGAGTTCGGAGAGTTCAATGACCGTGTTGTTGTTTTGGTCGGCCGTATGGAAGGAAGACACCTCGCCTTCGGCTTGGCCTTCTTCATCCCCTTCCTGCTCGCCTTCCATGCCTTCCTCTATTCCTTCTTGCAGGCCTTCTTGTATGCCTTCGCCCTCGAGCACACCTTCGGGGAGGCCTTCTTCGAGGGAACCTTCGGGTTGGCCTTCTTCCACCGGGCCTTCTTCATCCCCTTCCTGCCCGCCTTCCATGCCCTCGTTGTATCCTTCGTCCGGTCCTTCTTCCGTGCCTTCGCCCTCGGGCAGGCCTTCGGGTTGCCCCTCCCCCACGCCTTCGACCTGGCCTTCGAGTCCCCCTTCGATCTGGCCTTCAGGCAGTCCTTCGGGCTGTCCCTCGGGTTGCCCTTCCGCTTGCCCTTCGGATTCGCCTTCCGGCGGGCCGTAACAGGGCGGGCCGCAGTAGCCAGGGTTGGTGTGGATGGCGGGATCGAGCGCGGCGAGAACAAACCCCAGGAAATCATCCGGTCCCGTCACAAACGCCTTGTACTCGGAAAGGTTGCAGACACCGTCCAGGTCGGCGTCGCCGTGGGCGGCGAGATACATGCCGGCGGAATTATCCAACAGGCTTGTGTCCAGCGTAATCCCGAAAAGCGGCACCCACGTATTCATGAAGGCCCGGGTCCGAGGGTCTCCCAGCGTAGCGAGACCGGTCAACAGATTTTGGAACGTAGTCCGTCCGCCTTGAACCAGCGCGAATGTTTCTTCCCCGGCAGTGTCAAGCGCGGCATTCACCAGGGCATAGTTGTTATCCCAGGCGGCCCGAACACAGCAATATACCGGCACGGAGTAATTGGACCTGCGGCAGATCAGTCATTCCATTTTGATCGCCGTCTTGGGTATTGGGATCAAATCCGAGCGGAGCACTGGCATACAAATTCGCCAATGAACCGGCCACCCCGGCGTTGATTCCCGTGGCGGAGCATCCTCCGGGACAGGGCAGGGGGCAATCGAGGGTCTCCCCTTCGCCTTCGCTTTCGCCTTCGCCTTCGCTTTGCGGACATTGGAAGACGGCCACAAGGGTCTTGTGGGCATCCATCACAATGGTCAACGGGTTTTCCATGGAGACGCCGCCGGGAACATCGCCTTCCCAGCGCATGAAATAACTTTCGGGGGTTTGGGGCAGGGCGTTCAGCGAAACCATGGTTCCCTGGAAGTATTCGGGGCCTTCCTTATCGGTGGTGATGACGCCACAGGAAGAAGGTGCAACGGATGCGGTCAGGACCTTCGCGTTCAGGGGCACTTCATTGGAGTCGTTGGTGGCTTTGTCGCCATAGACGAAGTTCAGGGTCAGGAAAAATACGCCGCAGGAAAGCCCCTCGATGCGTCCGTCGGCATCGTTGTCCACAAAGGGATCGTTGTTAAGCACGGTGGTGAGTTGCGCTTCGGAAAGTTCGGGGATGTGGGTTCCGTAGTAGGCATTGATGGCGCGGATGTAGGCTTGGGCGCACATGGCATTGCCGATGTCGGTCATGTGGACGCCGTCGGTGGTCATGATGCTGGCGCGGGGCTTTCCAAGATTGTTGATGAACAAGCGGTTGTTGACCCGCCAGCCATTGACGTGGCAGGTGCCGTTGGTGACTTCCGTCGGTTGAATGGGGGTTTCGGCCACGGCAAAGGGATGGGCCGGGTCCGCCGCCAGTTCACGAATCGTGTTATTGTAGCCCACAATCGCGTCATTGATGGCCTGCAATTCATCAGGGGTGTAGTAATTGCGGTCATCCGCCATAATCTCCGGGCCTTTCAGCCCTCCCCACACCGCCGCCGCCACCGTGTAGTTGGTGAAGCAGTCGTCCGGAAGCGGGTTTTCCCCTATGAACTCCGTGAGTTCCTGTTTGTTGAGAATCCCCGGAATGTCCGGCAGCATGGGCAGGGTGCCAAAGCACATTCCTATGCCGGGTTTGTAGATGGAGGTCACCACCGTTTCAAAATCACTGCGAAACAGGTCCTGCGGACGCAGGTCCCGCGCGTCCAACGGGTCAATTTCGTCCACCAACCCCAAGGTGGGAATGCCTTCCAGAATGGTACCCTTGGCCATCACCCTTTCCATAAAGTCGTTCGAACCCAGAAAACCGATGACAAAGGTGGGGTTGTCTTCGACAAGGGCTTGAACCAGTGAATAGCCCGCTTTGCCCGCGAGGATAAGTTCGAGGTGGTTCCAGTTCCACCCGAATTGATACCAGGGAATCTCCTCCGCGTGTTTTTGAAAGGTATCATCCGTGCTCACGCCGTTATAGGCATAACAATCAATGGTTCCGTAGTTCGGGTAGTCCTTGCGCCGTTGCTGGCCAATCGCGTTCATTTGTTCCAGCAGCGGGAGCCGCATCCCCGTGTTCATCTGATTGGCCACCAACACCACCCAGCTCTTGACCTGGTTGCGGTAGTCCGACATGATTCCGCCCTGGGTACAGATCGTCAGGCTGTCCCCCAAGGCGCGAAGCCGCTCGAAACTCACTGCTTGGGCGGACAAGGATTGCCCCGCCAGCAGAATCCCGCCCATTACCGCCACTACGCCACGCAAAGAAAACATGGTGATTTTCTCCAAAACATGGCCGCCACCCAAACCGCAGTGCGGACCTTACCCAAACTTCCCTCTCAACTCACAAACATCCACCAATATTTTACCACCCCGCGCCGGGCAGAACAACTGCCCGGATCCAAAATCAACGGCGACTGGCACCGTTTATTTGTGGTGTAAAAGGAGAATGCCGATGCCAGAGGCCGCGAGGCCGCATTCGGCTTGACTTGCGTGGTTTTTGTTGGTTACAATAGGGGTTCACGGGTGCCGAGGTAGCTCAGTCGGTAGAGCAGTGGACTGAAAATCCACGTGTCGGCAGTTCGATTCTGCCCCTTGGCACCATTTTTTCTTGGGCTGGAATAGCTCAGTAGGTAGAGCGCGTCACTCGTAATGACGAGGTCCCCGGTTCGATTCCGGGTTCCAGCTCCAGTCTTTGTCCGGGGGACAGGCGGGAAGGCAAGGGGGGATAGAAGATTCACACGGACTCACACAGACTCGCGGGGACTCAGCCGGGGGAAGCGCAACTTCCAACGCTATTGACGCCTAAAGGGGGAAACCGTATAGTGTAGGTGGCTTTGGCGCCTATTGAGGCTTTGAGGAGCACACACGATGGCGAATTGGATTTTAGGAGTGATGTTTGCAGCCTCGGCATTTCTGGGAGGCTGTGGGAGGGAGCCGGAGCGCGCGCAAATACCGCAGAAGGCGCCGGTTTCAGCGAAAACGGCGGTGGTGGAAAAGGGAATGATTCCCATCCCATATGACGCGGTGGGGACGGTGCAATCGAAGGCGTCGAGTGTCATCCAGAGCATGATGACGGGGCATATCACGGCGATTCATGTCCGGGAGGGGGATGCGGTGGAGACGGGGGCATTGTTGGTGGAAATTGACAACCGTGAGGCGTTGGCGCAGGCACAAAAGGCACAAAGCGCGCTGGATGAAGCGCAGCGTGCGCTGGAAACGGTGGAAAAGTCGGGTTCGGCGGCGCAACAGGCACAGGCGGCGGCGGCGGCGAAAAAAGAGCTGGCGCGAACCGATCTGGAGCGGGTCAAGCAGCTGGTCAGTCAGAACGCCGCCAGCCGGCAGAAACTGGATGAGGCGGAGGCGCAGTTCAAGGCGGCGTCCGCTTCGTATCAGGAGGCGAGCGACACGGCGGGCAGTTATTTATCCAAGAAGGCGGAAGTGACGGCGCGCATCGAGCAGGCCAAGGCGGAAATCGAAAATGTGCAGGTGGCGCTCAGTTATGCGCAGGTCAAGGCGCCGATCAGCGGCATTGTGACGCACAAGGCGGCGGATGTGGGGGATTTGGCGTCGCCGGGGGTGGTGTTGCTGGAATTGGAGGACAGCCAGGCGTACCGGCTGGAGGCGCTGGTGGATGAGGCGCAGGTGCACCGGGTGCATATGGGGGATTCGGTGCCGGTGACCATTGATGCGCTGGGAAGCGAGCCCTTGACGGGGACGGTAGGGCAGATTCTTCCTTCCGCCGAGCAAAATACGCGGACGTTTATCGTGAAGGTGGATTTGCCGTCCAACGGGAGTCTGCGGTCGGGCATGTTTGGCCGGGCGCGGTTTTCGGCAGGGGAAAAAAGCGCTTTGCTCATTCCGTCCCCGGCGGTGGTGGAACGGGGCCAATTGACCGGTGTCTATGCGGTGGGCGGAGACCATCTCGCGCGGTGGCGGCTGATTACGGCGGGAAAATCCTATGAGGGAAAGACCGAAGTGCTTTCAGGATTGAATGCGGGAGAAACCGTGGTGGCGGATTCACCGGACGCGGTGAGCGATGGCGTGCCCATCCAACAGTAGGGAGGTGACGTCATGAGCGAACATCGCACCGGATTGGCGGGCGCTTCGGCCCGTATGTTTATCAACTCCAAACTCACACCGCTGATTATCGGGGCTTCGCTGTTGCTGGGGCTTGGCGCGGTGTACCTGCTTCCGCGCGAGGAAGAGCCGCAGATTATCGTGCCGATGATTGATCTGTTTGTGCAGTCGCCGGGGAGTTCGGCCAAGGAAGTGGAAGAGCGCGTCACGAAACCGATGGAAAAATTGCTCTGGGAAATTCCGGGGGTGGAATACATCTATTCGACATCGAGTCCGGGGATGGCGATGGCCATTGTCCGGTTTCTCGTGGGGACCAAGGAAGAAGACGCGGTCATCCGGTTGAACCAGAAAATGTATTCCAATTTTGATTTGATTCCGCCGGGAACGAGTACGCCGCTGATTAAGGCGCGGTCCATTGATGACGTGCCCATTCTCGCCTTGACGCTTTCGAGCGAACGGTATGACCACTACACGCTGCGCCGTCTTGCCGCCCAGCTTCACGATGCGATTAAGGAGGTTCCGAACGTGTCGGAGGTGAAGGTGATCGGCGGGCAGCGGCGTCAGATGCGGGTGGTGCTGGACGCGGCGCGGATGGCGGCCTACAATGTGGCGCCCATGGCGGTCCACGCGAAGCTGGAGCAGGTCAATGCGCAATCGCTGGCAGGGAGTTTCGCGGAGGGGAACCGGGAGTTTCTGGTGCAGGCGGGCGGGTTTTTACAGGACGCCGGAGAAATTGGGCGGGTGGTGATTGGGGTGTATAACAACCGGCCCATCTATCTGCGCGATGTGGCCGATATTATGGACGGGCCGGAAGAAGCGGCGGATTATGTTTTCCATGGATTCGGCCCGTCGGCGCGGTATAGTCATGAACTTGGCCATGCGTCCGCCGGTCCCCTCTCCCCCATCGTCCCCGCGGTAACCCTTTCGATTGCCAAACGCAAGGGGACGAACGCCATTGTGGTGGCCGATGCGGTGCTGGAAAAGGTGAAGGGGCTTCAAGGGGACACCATCCCTTCCGACGTGCGTGTTTCGGTCACGCGCAACTATGGGGAGACCGCCGAGGAAAAATCGAATGAATTGTTGTATCACATGTTCCTCGCGGTGGTGTCGGTGACCCTGTTAATCGCGCTGGCGCTGGGGTTCCGGGAATCGGGGACGGTGGCGCTGGCAATCCCGGTTACGCTGGCGCTGACGCTGGTCGTGTTTTATTTTTACGGATACACCATCAACCGCGTAACGCTCTTCGCCCTTATTTTTTCAATTGGCATCCTGGTGGACGACGCCATCGTGGTGGTGGAGAATATTGTGCGTCATTTCCATATCCCGGAGAACAAGGGCCGTCCGTTGGTGCAGGTGGCGGTGGAAGCCGTGGACGAGGTGGGGAATCCGACGCTGCTGGCGACGGTCACGGTGATAGCGGCCATCTTGCCGATGGCGTTCGTGCGGGGGCTTATGGGGCCGTACATGGAGCCGATTCCCATAGGGGCTTCGGCGGCGATGATCTTCTCCGTGGCCATTTCCTTTATTGTGACCCCGTGGGCGGCGTTGCGGCTGCTTCGGCATCGAGAGGAGCATGCCGGGGCCGGGAACCACGGGGAAGGCCGGTTGGACCGGCTCTACCGGCACATCATGAATCCGCTCATCACCCGGGCGCGCTGGCGAAATGTTTTTCTTGCGCTGATCGTGGCGTTGCTGGTGTCGGCGTGTGCGCTGGTGCCGTTGAAGCGGGTGCTGGTGAAGATGCTTCCGTTCGACAACAAGAGCGAGTTTCAGATCGTCATAGACATGCCGGAAGGCACCACGCTGGAAGAAACGGCGGCGGTCACGCGGGAGATTGGCGATTATGTGCGGACCATACCGGAGGTGACGGATTACCAGATGTACGCGGGCACGGCGTCACCGTACAATTTCAACGGGTTGGTGCGGCATTATTTCCTGCGGCGCGGCCCCAATGTGGCGGATATACAAGTCAATCTGGCGCCCAAGAAATACCGCCCGGCGCAAAGCCACGCCATCGCCAAGCGGGTGCGTCCGCCCATCCAGGCAATCGCGAAACGGCACGGGGCGCGGGTGAAAGTGGCGGAAGTGCCTCCGGGGCCGCCCGTATTGCAGACGCTGGTGGCGGAGATCTATGGTCCGGAGTATTCCCGGCAACTGGAGGTGGCGCGGCAGGTGCGGGATATTTTTGACGCAACGGAAGGCGTGGTGGATGTGGATTCCTACGTGGAGGACGACCAGGCCAAATACCGCTTTGACGTGGACCAGGAAAAGGCGGCGCTGAACGGGGTTTCCGTGGACCAGATAAACGACACGCTGGCGCTGGCGCTGGAGGGCAAAGGGGCCGGGCTGGCGCACATTCCGAATGAAAAAGAGGACGTTCCGGTCATGCTGCGGTTGGGGCGCGCCGAACGTTCGGGCGTGGAGCGTTTGAAACAAATCAAGGTGCAGGGTTCCGGCGGAAATCTGGTGTCGCTGGGGCAGTTGGCGCGGATTGAAGAGGTCATCGCGGACAAGAGCATTTATCACAAGAATCTGATGCCGGTGGTGTATGTCACGGGCGACGTGGGGGGCCAGGAGGAAAGCCCGGTGTATGTGATCATGACACTGATGAAAAAGGTGTCCCAACTCGCCTTGCCGGAAGGGTATGCGATCACCCAGTATTCCACGCATCAGCCTCTTTCGGGCGCTACGCTGGCGCTCAAGTGGGATGGGGAATGGCACATCACGTATGAGGTGTTCCGCGATTTGGGGCTGGCGTTCGCGGCGGTGCTGGTGCTGATCTTTATTTTGGTGGTGGGCTGGTTCCAGTCGCTGAAAACGCCGTTTGTGATTATGGCGGCGATTCCGTTCTCACTGGTGGGCATCCTGCCGGCGCATTGGCTGATGGGCGCGTTTTTCACGGCCACGTCAATGATCGGGTTCATTGCGGGGGCGGGCATTGTGGTGCGGAATTCCATTATTTTGGTGGATTTCATCGAACTGCGCTTGAAACAGGGCATGCCGCTGGCGCAGGCGGTGATTGACGCGGGGGCGGTGCGCTTCCGGCCCATGCTGCTGACGGCCGCCGCCGTGGTGGTGGGGGCTTCGGTGATCCTGTTCGATCCCATCTTTCAGGGGCTGGCCATTTCGCTTATGGCGGGCGAAGTGGCTTCCTTGTTGCTGTCACGCATGGCGGTGCCGGTGCTTTACTATTTGTCGCGGAAGAACGAGGTGTGACGTCCGGGGTGCCCGGCGGTAAAATTGTACGGGCCGTCACGGGCTGTTAGAATGACGGTTGCCGTTCGTGACGGGCGGCGTCATGGGTATTTTGCTTAGGAAACACAACGTGCCATTTACAACGGACACCTTCATACGCCGTGCGGAACGGGACGACCTCGACACCGTGGTGGGCTGGATGGAAGAGCCGGATTTCCGGCATTTTTTGTATGGGGATGCGGCGCGTTCGCCGAAACAAATCCGCGAGCAAATCGTGATGATGCTGGGGCGCACGGCGGGCCATACGCTGCCGGGCGCGATTTATCTGATGATTGACTCGACGGAGAAGGGGCCGGTGGGGCTGCTTTCGCTCCAGAACATCAGTTGGCGGAACCGTTCATGCAATATTGACCTTTATATCGGCCAGAAGAACCTGCGCAACCGGATGGTGACCGCCATCGCCATATACCGGGCCTTGGAATACTGTTTTGACGAACTCAATTTGAACCGGGTGGGCGCAATCATTTATGCGTTCAATACGGCGTCGTGGCGCATCATGGAGTTGACCGGGGCGAAACGGGAACTGACATTGAAGGACCACGTGGTGCGCGAGGGCAAGCCGTACGACATGTACGGGTATGGACTGCTCCGCCGGGAATACGAAACCTTTCGCGCCCGATTCCGGCGGCAGGCCGAAACCGTCTCGTTGCAGGCCATGATTGAGCACTTGTCACGCGAGGATCCGGAGCGCGTCCCGTGAGCGTTTTTTTCATAGTTCTGATGACCGTGTATGGTTTTTTCACGCTTTGGACCAATCGCCGGGACGAAATTTCCGAGCCCCTGCATCCGCCCACGTGGGGCGTTATTGCGCTTCAAACGCCGCTGTTTTTGGCTGCCTGCTACCTGGCTTGGGCGCGGGGTGCGTTTTCGCGGGACTTGGTATCGCCCGTGAGCATTGGCGCGGGCCTGGTGCTGGGCCATGTCATCTTCGCATTTT
>CAYXPO010000039.1:0-6200 GCA_964466925.1 uncultured Nitrospirales bacterium | reverse complement strand
GCACAACGTCTGGCGGGACGCCCTCACGCACTTCGCGGACGTGAAAATGCTGGGCTGGTTTCTCAAAGAGAGTCCGGACCTTTTATTCCGGTTTTTCGGGGTGGCCCTGACCGAGGAAATCATCTACCGGGCCGCGGCGCAGCCGGTTCTCACCTCGATGGTGTCGTCCGTGCCGCTGGCGGTTTTTTTGACCGCCTTCGTGTTTTCCGTGGTTCACAAGCATTTCTTCCGCAACAGTTTTTCGCTATCACTGGAGTTCCTTGTTTTCGCCGTGCTGCTCGGCGCGATATACTACTGGACCAACAGCCTGATCCTTGTGGTGGTGGTGCATGCCGTGCGCAACCTGGAGAGCATTTATCTGGAGTATTTGCAGAAGCTGGACGAACTGGGCGATGCACAGCAGGCGCTGCGCGCCATAGAAGACACGTATCACCGGCATTCAATGGAGCCTACATGAACCGAGACTTCCTGGTGGAATTGGACCATGTGCGAAAATCCTTCGTCACACGGCATTTCCTTCATATTGATGAAGAGACCCGCAAGCGGCGGTTCTACAACAAGAACCAGGTGCATGCGGCGGACGATATCTGCTTCGGCATCCGCCCCGGCGAGATTTTCGGGCTGCTGGGCCCGAATGGCGCGGGGAAAACCACGACCGTGAAGATGGTGTCCGGACTGGTGAAACCGGACCGGGGGACGGTGTTTGTGGACGGACAGGACGTAGAAAAGCGGCGGAAAAAGATTCTGCGCAAAGTGGGCGTGGTGCTGGAGGGGACGCGCACGAGCATCTGGCCGCTGACGCCCTATGAGAACCTGATTTATTACGGGAATCTGAAAGACGTCCGGGGAAGCATGCTGAAACACCGGGCGCATGAATTGCTTGACTTTATCGGACTTAAAGAGAAGAAAAACATCCAGGTCCGGAAGTTGTCGCGCGGTCAAAAACAGAAGCTGGCGATCTGCATCGCGCTGATTGCGGATCCCCAGGTGCTGTTGTTGGACGAACCGACCACGGGGCTGGATGTGCAAAGCAGCCGGGCCATCAAGGACAAGATCATCGAGCTTACGCGCGAGCAGGGCCGCAGCGTATTGGTCACGACGCATGACATGCACGTGGCGCAGGAACTCTGCGACCGGATTGGCATCATCAACAAAGGAAAACTGATCGCCTGCAAGCCCACGGAAGCGCTGCTCGATCTGTTTTCCGAACAGGTCTTCGTTTTCAAAGTGGATGCGCCGCCGGAACCCGGCCACATCGAACGAATCACGGGGGTGTTGGCGGCATGGACCGAGCAGGGGCTGGATGGTCCGTTGCTGGTGGCGCGGGTGGCGGCGGAGCCCCGGTTGCGTTCGGACGCCCTGTACGGCATCATGGAATGCCTGAAAACTCTGGGGGTTCAACTCCGCAGCATTCAGCACCGCCAGGAAAATCTTGAGAGCGTGTTTTTGCGGCTAACCTCGGACCCTCCAAAACCCGAATGAAAGGCATGGCATGTTGAGTTTCTTTTTGGTAATGAAGGCGGAAGTGGTCCGCACCTTTATTATCATGCGCCGGTACTGGTTCCGGACGATCACGGGGATGATTATCGGCTACGGCATGCTGATGGTGCTCATCGCGGGATTCATCTACAGCCGCCCCATGATGGAAAAGAGCCTGACCGCGCTGGACAATCCGGCGGCGGCCACGAATTTCGTGCTGGGATTCATTATCGGCATGTTTGCGTTCGGGGTGGTGGGCATGTACACGCAGGGGTTGCAGGAAATGGCGCAGACGGGGGTGCTGGAGCAACTCTGCATGAGCCCGCACGGGCTTATTTTCAATTTCCTGGCGCGCACGGCGATCAGTTCGGTCATGACGGTGCTTTCGTCTTCCGTCATGATCTACATGGTGGTGTTCACCGTGGGCGGGAAACTCTATTTTGAAGGGCTGCCCGTCATCACGGTCCTGGCCCTGACATTCATCAATCTTTTGGGGTTCGGGTTTATGGTGGGCGGGCTGGTGCTGGTGTTCAAGCAGGTGGGGCAGGTGGCGATTCTGATCCGGATGGGCCTGTTTGCCCTGGCCGTGTTCGCGCGGGAGGAAATGCTCCAGCAAGGCTGGGGCATCGCCGCGCTCATGCATGTCTTGCCCATCACGGATGCGGCGATATGCCTGAAGCATGTGTTGATCCATGATCAGGGGCGGGTGTCCGGCCATTTTGTGCCGGTGTACACGCATCCCTCGTTTTTCTGGCTGGTGATCAGTTGCGTGGCGTGGACCGCGATTGGCGTGGTGGTTTTCCAGGCAATGGAAAACCTGAGCCGGTCCAAAGGGACGCTGGGAGCCTACTGATGGACCCCGTGCTGCACCGCTTCGAACAGGCCGGCAAACGGTACGCGCTGGATCCGGAAACGTGCTTTTGCTTCGAATGCGACGCCATCTCCTGGGATGTGATTGGCTATTACCCGCACACCCCGGCCAACCACATTCTCCATCAACTCCGGAACCGGCATTCCGAAAAGGAACTCGAGGAGGTGATTGGAGAGCTGGAGTGGCTGCGCGCGAGCAAATCCATATTGACGCCGCGCAAGCATGACGAGATTCCCAAATTGTATGAACTCACCCCGGGCATCCGCCATATCGTTGTTTATTGGGCTTCGCCGCAAGCCCCTTCCCCGGCGAAACCCGGAAAACGGTGGTTGTCCACGCCGCGCCCCGCAATCGAGCCCGCGGCGGAGGCGCTGAAAACACTTCAGGCCGCCGCGCAGTTGTTGATTGGCCGGTCGGAAACGCACAAGGAGCTCCGGCTGGACATTTTGAATGCCGAAGAGGTATTGGACACAGCGGCCCTGCATGCGTGCTGCGGGGAAATGGTGCGCATGGCGGGCGTGGCGGGCAAACGGCTTGCGCTTCGCGCCTGGGCCAGGATTCCGGACGGCGTCCAGGGGCACGCCGCGTCTGTTGCCGTGCAAGTGCATGGAAACACGGACATTCCGGGCGTGTTCAACCGCCTTCGCCAACAGCATGGTTCGCTGGCAAAGGCCGCCGCGATGGTCAAACAAAGCGCGGAAGGCATGGAATTGAGCGTCATCCTCCGTCCACGCCACCCTGATTTCCGAGGCGCGGTGGAGGCCTGTGAACATGCGGGCTTCCGGGTCATCGAACTTGATCTGGACGGGGCCTATGTGGAGCAGCCCGACTTGGATCCGGGGGCCATGATGGACGGATTGCACAAAACGGCGGTGTACTATGCGGAGCGCCTTCTGAAGCATCAGTATTTCCGGCTGGAACCCATTGAGGACCTCTTTTGGCGCATCTATAACGGCACGCCGCTCCGGCGCGCCGATCCGGCGGGGCTTCATGCGCTTGCCGTGGATGAACACGGAACGGTATATCCTTCGCGGCATTTTTGCGGGTGGCCGGCCTTCGCGATGGGGCCGCTCCATGAAAACGGATTGAACGAGGCCGTCTTGAAGAAGTTCGAAGACGTGGGTTCGTTAACCACGCAGGCGTGCCTGGGATGCTGGGCGCGCAATCTTTGCGGGGGCGGCACGGCGGCGGTGCATCAGGCGCTGAGCGGCTCGTTCCGGCAACCGCACGCGCCGTGGTGCGAGGCCCAGCGGCGGTGGATGCAAAACGCGGTGGCGGCCTTCAGCCTGCTCTCATCGCAGGGCGTGAATTTCACACGCGTGCATGGCGCCTTGGGATATCAGGCGAAGCCGTCGCTCGTGACGATGTTGCGGGCGGCGTTTCAACTGAACATCGGGATGCGGGCCATCGAGGAGGCGGATGCGGAGTGGCTGACGAAGTGGGAAAACTGGAGCGAGGCCGCCTATTTCACATTCAATGAAAGCGTGCTTCTGCTGGCCACGAAATATGATCGGGAAATGGACTCGCTGCATCCGCGCGGATTTGATCAGGAGTTTGTGTTGACAAGGAACACGGGGGAGCCGATGGGGCTGTTGAAAGTGCGGCCCGAGCGGATTCCGGAAAGCGCGCTGCTGTGGATTTATCTTCACAAGGAGCAGGACTACTCCTCCGAATCCGTCCGCCGTTCATTCCGGATGCTTCTGCGGGAGGCGGCAAAACAACAGGCGTTCCGGCGGCTGTTCGCCCCGGCGGGCCCCCGGGAACTCGCCCTTGCGGCGTTTCTCACGGCGTTGGGTTTTGAACAGGCGGGTGTGCTGCGGGAGGCCCTGTATCTTCATGGGCGGTATCAGGATGTGCGCCTTTTTTCCATGGTGGTGTGAGTGGTTTTAGGGATTGATGAGGCTCGCACGGACACACACGGACAAACACCGTCGCACACGGACTCACGATAGAAAAATCCTGGAGAGGCTTGGTGAATGACCTCTCCAGGATTTGCTTTCAAGTAATGCTGTTTTAGACGGCTTCTTCGGCTTCCTCGTCTTCTTCGGAAGTGGCCTCTGCCACCGAACCGATTTCGAGTTCGGCGGAGTAGTCTTCGAGGGCCGCATCCTTGATCTGGGGCTGGGTGTCCTGATAATGCGGACTGCCCGTGCCGGCCGGGATCAGATGACCGATGATCACGTTTTCCTTCAGACCGCGCAGGTAATCCCGTTTTCCGCTGAGGGCGGCTTCGGTGAGCACGCGGGTGGTCTGTTGGAAGGAGGCGGCGGCCACAAAGCTCTCGGTGCTGAGGGCGGCCTTGGTGATGCCTTGCAGGATGGGTTCCGCTTCGGCGGGGCGCCCATTGCGCCGCTGGGTCTGCTCGTTCTGTTCGGAGAAGCGGATTTTGTCCACTTCTTCGTGGGCCAAGAAGGCGGTGTCGCCCGGATCGTCCTTGATGCGCACTTTTCGGAGCATCTGGCGGATGATGACTTCGATGTGCTTGTCGTTGGTGCGCACGCCCTGCATGCGGTAGACCAACTGGACTTCATCAAGAAGGTACCGGCGCAGGGCGTCTTCGCCCTGGACTTCCAGGATGTCCTGGGGAATAACCGGACCGTCGGTGAGGCGCTGTCCGGCATAGACGCGGTCGCCGGTCTGGACATTGAGGTGCTTGCCGGGTGGAATGGTGTATTCGCGCTCCTTGCCGACGGGGGGCATGACCTTGACTTTGCGAAGCCCTTTGGCCGAACCGCCCAGTTCCACCAGGCCGTCAATATGACTGATGACGGCGGGCGATTTGGGCTGGCGGGCTTCGAACAATTCGGCGACGCGGGGCAGACCGCCGGTGATGTCTTTGGTCTTGCTGAACTGGCGGGGCGTCTTGGCGAGCAAGTCGCCGGCGCGCACCTTTTCGCCGTCCTTGACCATGACGTGGGTGTCGGCGGGAATGGTGGCGAAGCAGAGGACTTCGCCGTCTTTTCCGTGAATGGTGATCTGCGGGTGCAAATCGCCTTTGTGCTCGGTGATGACGCGTTCTTCAAGGCCGGTATCGGGGTTGATGTCAACGCGCATGGTGATGCCTTCGAGCATGCCGTCAAAGCGGACTGTGCCGGATTGCTCGGCCATGATGGAGACGTTGTAGGGGTCCCACTCGTAGACCAGGGCGCCCTTTTTGAGCTTTTGGTTGTCTTCGCAGTGGAGAACGCAGCCGGTGGGGACGAGAAACCGGTGGGCTTCCTTGCCATCGGCGCCGTAGATTCCAATTTCACCGCCGCGGTTCACAACGACGCGCTGTCCGTCGCGATTGACGGCGGTGCGCACGTTGCGGAATTGGATCACGCCATTGTCCATCATGCGGATGTTGGTGCTCTCCACCTGCCGGCTGGCGGCGCCGCCGATGTGGAAGGTGCGCATGGTCAGCTGGGTGCCGGGCTCGCCGATGGATTGCGCGGCGATAATGCCGACGGCTTCGCCGAGTTCCACCAGTTTGCGGGTGGCCAGGTTGCGTCCGTAGCACTTGGCGCAGACGCCGCGTTTGGACTGGCAGGTGAGCACGGAGCGGATGCGGAGTCCGGGGAGCCCGGCTTCGACAATCTCCTTGGCCTTGCGTTCGTCAATTTCCTCGTTGGCTTCAACGATGGGGGTCTTGCGCCCGGGCACCATGATGTCTTCGAGGACATAGCGCCCGACAATGCGTTCTTCCAGGTTGGCAACGATGTCCGTGCCGTCCATCAAGGGTTCCACCCAAACGCCGTTGAGGGTGCCGCAGTCAATTTCCTCGATGACAATATCCTGGGCCACGTCCACGAGGCGGCGGGTGAGATAGCCTGCGTCGGCGGTTTTGAGGGCGGTGTCGGCCAAGCCCTTG
>CAYXPO010000038.1:0-15178 GCA_964466925.1 uncultured Nitrospirales bacterium | reverse complement strand
CACGACGTTGGACCCCGTCTTGACCATGGCGTCAGGCGTCGCGATCTACGGCGGGTTTGCGGGCGCGGAAACGTCTCGGGATGTACGGAACTGGAATACCAATGTCACGGCCATTACCGGCGACAGCAATAGCGACGGCACGGGCGACCGGCGGTGTGTCACAGGCGCAGACAATTCCACGCTGGACGGGTTCACGTTGACGAAAGGATACAACAGTTGGGCGGGCGGCGCCCTGCTCAGCAAGGCGGTGTCGCCGACCCTCGTTAACTGCGCCTTTACGGCGAGCGTCGCCGGCTATGGCGGCGGCGCGCTGGTTTCCACGAACTCTCACGCGACGTTCACGAACTGCACGTTATCAGGCAACTCGGGCGTAAATGACGGCGGCGCCGTCTTCATCGACGGATCTTCGGTGCCGACGTTCATGGGCTGCGCATTTACGGGCAACTCGGCTCCGAGTGGCGGCGCCATCTATGTTAACGAACACTTCGTGACACCGGTTTTCACGAACTGCGTGTTCACCGGCAACACGGCCACGGCCGGCGGCGGCGCGGTCTACAGCAATGGCACGGCGAGAACGGCGTTCATGAACTGCTCATTTGCAGGCAATTCAGCCGCCACCGGTGGCGCGGTATACAACATAAGCGGGGCCGCCCAGACCTTCACCAACTGCATCTTTTGGGGTGATTCCTCCGAGATTTACAACGCGGGCGTTTACAACGGCGCGGTCACGTATTCGTGCGTTCAGGGCGGCCATACGGGCACGGGCAACATCGCGGCAGACCCGCTCTTTGTTGACGGCACTGATGGCGGCAATGGGTTTGACCTTCGCCTGCAGGCCGCTTCGCCCTGCATTGACGCCGGTACGGCCTCCGGCGCGCCAGCGGCGGACATCCTGGGACGGCCCAGGCCAAGCGGCGGCCTTGACATGGGCGCCTATGAATACAGGAGTGGCATCCGCTACGTGACCGTGAGCGGCACCGGCTACGGCATGTCATGGGCCGAAGCATACGGATCGATCCAGGACGCCATTAACGCCCTTGACAATGGCGAAGTGTGGGTGGCCGCGGGAACGTATACGGCCACTTCCAGCCCGGGCGTCACGATGAAGGACGGCGTTTCGCTCTACGGCGGATTTGCGGGAACGGAAACGTCGCGCGATGCACGCGATTCCGCTACGAACAAGACGATTATTGACGGCGCGGGCGCCTATCGCTGTATCTTGGGAGCGAGCAACATCACCATCGACGGGTTGACTATTCAGAATGGCCATGTTTCGGATTCCGGCTCCGGATTGTATGCGCTATCGTATTCGGGGATAACGCTTTCCAACGTCCTGTTCACCGGGAACTACGCGGGTGCGAACGCCGCTCTTCACGGCGGCGTCTTCATTTCAATCGATCATTGCCAATTTGTCGGGAATACGGCTCAATCAAATGGCGGCGCCGTTTGCGCCATAGCGGGGCCGGTTACCAACTGCAGTTTCATATCTAATTCGTCATCACAGGGATACGGTGGAGCGCTTGTCAGCGTGTCGAATGCGACCTTTTCGAGCTGTGTTTTCGAATCCAATTCATGCGCAAGCCATGGGGGCGCCTCCATTGGAGGTGTCTTCGACAGGTGCATTTTCAGGAATAATTCTGCGTCCTTGCGCGGGGGTGCCTTGTTCAACCCCACTTCAGTCACAAACTGCACATTCACAGGCAATGCTGCATGGTCCGGCGGAGCCATTTCCTACGGCACGGGAGCGATCTCTAATTGCACGTTCATTTCGAATCACGCTTCGAGAGATGGTGGCGCCATTTATCGATGGAAGAGTACCATTGAAAACGGTATCTTTGTTGGAAATTCGAGCGGCGGTAACGGGGGGGCAATCTGTTGTGATCCGCAGATCGGTTCACGCATAACCCTCCTAAACTGTACATTTACGGCAAACAGCAATGCCACCTATGTAGACACCGCAAACGACTCAGACTCTGTATTGACCGTGGTAAACTGCATTATGTGGAATGACGGGAGTGAGATTACCATGGGGTACTATCCAATAACCGTAACCGTGACAAATTCCTGTATCTCCGGCGGATATTCGGGTACTGGAAACATCTCTTCAGATCCCCTTTTCTTTGATGGGACGGATGACGGCAACGGGTATGATCTCCGGCTAATGCCCGGCTCTCCCTGTGTCGATATGGGAACGACCGCGTCCGTGACGACAGACATAACGGGCTTGGCGCGCCCTCAAGGTGCCGGATACGATATGGGCGCCTATGAATCAACCGCCGCGCCCATGGCCGCGTTTTCCGCGACGCCCACGAGTGGAAGCGTACCGCTCAATGTGGCATTCAGCGACGCATCGACTTCGAACTCGTTTCCGATTGTCTCATGGCTTTGGGACTTCGGCGACGGCAGCACCAGCACCGAGCAGAATCCCCTTCATCCCTATACCAAAGCGGGAACGTATCACGTCTCCTTGACCGTGGATACGACCCATTCCATGAACACGAAGGTCAAGCCCTATTACGTAAGCGTCTCGAGGACGACTCCCGGCGTGACCGCGTGGCCTTCCGCAAGCGGACTGACGTACGGTCAGGCGCTGAACGCTTCAATCTTGAGCGACGGCGCCGCTTCCGCCCCCGGAACTTTCACTTTTGCGAACCCCACAATTACGCCTTCTGCCGGAACGCATGATGAGACCGTCCTATTCATCCCTTCGGATCTTTCCAGCTATGACATTGTGACGGGAACCGCCCGCGTAGCCGTCGCGCAGGCCGATCCAGGCATCACGTCATGGCCTGGTGCCAGCGGATTGATTTACGGTCAATCGTTGGCCCAATCGACATTCAGCGGCGGCATGGCTGTCGCTCCCGGAACCTTCGCCTTTAACCGGCCCGATTACAAACCGGAAACGGGAACCTATTCCGCCATGGTGACGTTTACGCCCGCTGACCCGGTGAACTTCGCCACCGCGTCCCAAGCAGTTAACGTGAACGTGACCCAGGCTTCGCCAACGATTACTACGCCGCCGGCCCCCACCGCGATTACGCTTGGGCAAAGACTATCGTCTTCACTGCTGATCGGCGGCCAGGCGACTGTCGGCGCCACGGTGGTAGCGGGCTCGTTTGCCTTCATCGAACCGGACGCGCTGCCCGACGTTTCCGGTCCCTATACCGCCCCCGTAATCTTCATGCCGGCCGACGCGGAGAACTATACGACCGCCACCGGCACTGTATCCGTGCCCGTGGAATCGACCGAGTGTCCAAACTGCGGCGAAACGACGGGACCCTATAACGTGGGCGGCGCCGCCTGCCTGGTTGTGCCGGGAACACTTCCGGTGGGGACCTCGTTCACCTGGAGCCGGCAGGACGGCGCCCCGCTTGACGGGTCCCGATTCGCCGGTATCTATTGCCGCCGGCTGAAAATCACCGGATTGGAAGCCTCCGACGCCGGAACGTATTTCTGCACATACGACACTGGCTCGTCGGTTGATGTCTATTCGGTGGCCATCGTCGTGAATTCGCCCAGTCAGGTTCCCGCGATGACGAAAGGTGGAAAATTTATGGCCGTCATTGCTTTGATCTGCCTCGTAATCACCGGCGTTACCGACAAACCTTGCAGGCATAGGCAAGACGGCCGGTCTTCTTAAAGGAGCGAGTACAAAAGCGGCCACTTTATGCCGTGGACGCCTGGCGCGAGTCGGAGCAACTGACCCAACTGGTTTCCGACGCCTGCATCCGGCGGGTGCTCATCCAAAAACGGGAGCGCGCGAAAAACGGCTAAGCAACGGAAAAAAACGCGCCCCGCCAACGCGCGCGCGCAAAAGCGCAAGAATGCGTCCCCGCCGGCCCCGCCGCCGGGCGGCGGAGGCACGCTGACGCGCATATTGAAAGTACGGGGAGAAGATATTCGGCCTGTGCGGCGGGCTGCGGGCCGTACGGGACGGACGTCAAAAGCCCCGGATTCCCGCGGGCGCACCTCCCATCGTCTTCAACGACAACAAGACCAAGCGGTGCTGCTGGGATCTTGACGGCTTCACGAACGGGCCGCAGTACGGTGAACCCGTCCGGGTCGTGCGGTGCGTGGAAACAACCACGATAAAGCGCCAGCACGGCAAAGAAACGCAACGCCTCGAAAGCGAATGGTTCTGGGTTGCGAGCGTGCCGCCGGCCCGGGCCTCTGCCCGCAGCATGGTGTGCGCGGGGTATGGACGCTGGGGGATCGAAAACCGGGGCTTCAACGAACTGTGAAACAACCCTGATGACGGAATCGCTGGGCCTATCGGCGTTTCCATGCATTACGCCCCATTCTAGCTGTATGATCCTGCTCTGTTTACAGGGGCGGCCTTTTGTCAAATCTGTACGGCCAAACCTGCACGGCCAAGTCCGGGGACGGACTTGGCCGTGCCACGCCGTATTGGACAGATTTGACCGCGCCACCGGGAGAATTGCAGAGTAATGGGGTTTGAAGGGAGAACACATGATTCGCATGGCGTTTATCGGATTCCGGCATGCCCATGGCCTTGGGTTGTATAAACTTGCCTGTCAAAACGATGGGGTGGAAGTGGTGGCGGCGTGCGAAGAAGACGCGCCCACGCGCGCGCAGGTGGCGCAACACGGCATAGGAATCACGCACGATTCCTACACCCGCATGCTGGAGGAAGTGGACTGTGATGTGATCGCCTGCGCGGATTACTACCGTGTCCGGGGGGAGCGCCTCATCCAGGCTATGGAGCGCGGCAAGCATGTCATCGCCGACAAGCCGCTCTGCATCACGCTTGGTGAACTGGATCGCATCGCCGAATTGTCCGCGCACCGCACTCTGCGCGTGGGATGCATGCTCGATCTGCCGGACCTGGGGCCCTACATTGCGTTGCGGCGCCTTATTCAAGAAGGCCGGATCGGCGAAGTGCATGCCATTACCTTCCTTGGCCAGCACCCCTTGTTGTATGGCACACGCCCCCTGTGGATGCTGGAGGAAGGGAAACACGGCGGCTCGATCAACGACATTGCCATTCACGCCTTGGACATCATTCCCTGGCTGACCGGACGCCGCATTCTCGGGATCACCGCCGCCCGCGCGTGGAACGCCAAGGTAAAGACGCATCCCTGGTTCCAGGACGGGGCCATGCTCATGCTGCAGCTCGACAACGGCGGCGGCGTGCTCGGCGACGTCTCGTATTTGAGTTCCGACAAGCACGGTTACACCATGCCCCCCTACTGGCGTTTCACCCTTGCGGGAACGGACGGGGTGGCGGAAACCTCCTGCAACGATTCCTGCGTATCGCTTTGGCGGCACGATGCCGAAGAGGTGATAAAAGAGCCCGTCTCGGAAAATAATCCCGGCGGCTACTTCAGGGATTTTCTCGCCGATCTCGCCGGGGCCCCCAATGCGGCCGGCCGGCACACGCAACGCGTATTGGAGAGTTCCCGCGCGGCCCTGTTGGCGCAACAGGCGGCGGACACGGCAACCTTTCCCATCAACCTTTGAGGAGTACCAACATGATACGAGTCGGTTTTATCGGGTGCGGGCGCATTTCTGATCTGCATTACGCGGCCTACGCGGACTGTCCCGAGGCCCAGGTGATGGCGATCTGCGATGCGAATCCGGAAACGGCGGCAAAACGCCAGCAGGACTGGAATGTGCCCAGGGTCTATGCCGAGTATCGTGAACTCCTCGCCGATCCCGGTATTGACGCGGTGGAAATTATCACCCCGCAACCCCTCCATGAACCCATGGTGATCGAAGCGGTGCGCGCGGGAAAACACATCGCCGTGCAAAAGCCCATGACCATCAGCATGGAAAGCGCGGACCGAATGCTGGCGGCCGTGCGGGAAGTGAACACCGTCTATAAAGTCACCGACAATTACGTATTCTACCCCCCCATCGCCTATGCGCGAAAACTCATGGACGACGGCGTGATCGGCGAGCCCATCATGCTGCGCATGAAATTCCTGGGCGGCCTGTGGCAGGGCGGCTGGGAAGTTCCCCTAGAAACCTGGGGCTGGCGCCTGGAAGAGGCCGCCGCGGGACGCTACCTCCAAACCTTCGACCATGGGCACCATATGTGGGCCACCGCCTGGTACTTGATGGGCGAAGTCGAAAAAGTCTCCGCCTGGATTGATAAAGTGAACGATTTGATTGACTGCCCCGCCGTGCTCATGTGGAAATACAAGGCGGACAAACGTTACGGCGTCTGCGATTATACCCAAGCCCTTGAACTGCCCATCCCCTCCAAGTATTACTCCTGCGACGAATGGTTCGAGGTCACCGGCAGCAAAGGCATGATCCTGGTGCGCCGGTGCACCGGCAACCTGCTTGACGGCCCCGCCGTCAGCACCTTTACCGACAAGGGCTGGCAACACCATGAGGTGGAGTCGGATTGGGCCTTGGGATTCAAATACGCGCAGCGGAATTTCATCGCGGCGATCCAGGGCAGGGAAAAGCCGCTGCTCACCGGAAGCGAAGCCCGCGAAATCCTGCGCTTCGCCTTCGCGCTCCGCAAGTCCTCCGACGAACACCGGGAAGTGTGCCTGGACGAAATTGGCTGAGGTGATTTTTCCGCCCGCCGCGCGGTGAAGGCAAGGCTATGCCCCAATGCCCAGCGCATGTTCGCGGGCATGCACCAGCCGCGTCAGCATCGTGTTCACCGGACACGCCACCCCGCATTCCTTCCCATAACGGGCGATGGCGCCGTTCAAGGCTTCAATCTCCGTGCGGCGGCGGCGCTGAAAATCTTCCCGCATGCTGGCGTAATGCGCGGCGGTCGGGGGCAGCAACTTTTCATAGAACAGCTCCATATACCCCGCCGCCGTGCCGGGTTCCAGCACGATGCCCTTCGCCGCCGCCACCGCGTACAGTTCCCGCACCGCCTCCTCCATGATGACACGGGTGTCTTCCGTTTCCGCGAGCACGCCGTAGGGCACGTCGAGCAGCGCGCTGAGCGGATTCAACGCGCAATTGTACGCGACCTTCCCCCAGAGCGCCGCCGCGATGGCATCGGTATAGACCGTGGGCACGAGCGCGGCGTCCATGGCTTCGGCCAGGGCCCGCACACGGTCCGCCGGGGCGGCGGGATGATACACGCCGAGCGCGGTGGGATTCGCGATTACCGTCACCTCCGCCACGCCCGGCCGCGGGATGCGCGCGCCGTAGATGACCCGCGCGCCCACGGTGCGCTCCCACCCCGCCAGCGCGGCGATGATTTCCGCATTGCCGAGGCCATTTTGATAGGAACACACCAGCGTATGCGCATCTAAAAGCGGCAGAACCGCCTTGGTGGCTTCGAGCGTGTCGTAGGACTTCACCGCGATAAGCACCACATCATAGTCGCCGGGCGTCAGGGTCTCCACGCGGGTGTGGGTGGCAAGGGTGGCCACCGTATGATCGCCCCAGATGCCGGTAATCTGTAATCCGGAGGCCGCGATGGCTTCCATATGCGCCGGGCGGCCCACCAGCGTCACGGCGTGCCCCGCATTCGCCATCAACCCGCCGGTCACCGAACCAATGGCGCCCGCGCCCATCACCAAAACCCGCATGCGGTCCACGGCGTTCACCCCCCTTCCAACGCTTTGCGCAAGGTATCCACAAGATTCAGCGTGGGATAGGGTTTTTGAAGAAAACAGGTTACGCCTTCGCCCTTGAACCGCTCCTCCAGTTCTTCCACGGTATAGCCGCTGGTGATGATGACGCGCACCGACGGGTTTAGCTGGCGGATTGCACGCAATACCTCCTCCCCGGACATGCGCGGCATGGTGAGGTCCAGTACCACCGCCACGATCTCTTCTTTCCGTGCCGTGAAGCGTTCCAGTCCTTCTTCGCCGTCCGCCGCGGTAATCACGGTGAATCCGAACCGCTCCAGTACGCGCTGGCCAATCGTGCACAGGGCTTCCTCGTCATCCACGATGAGCACCGTGCCCGCGCCCCGCCACGGTTGCGGCGGGCGCGGTGCCGCCGGCTCTTCTTCGTGCGGGGCGAGTTTGGCGGGAAACAGCACGGTGAACACACTGCCCCGGCCCGGCGCGCTCGCCACCTGAATCGAGCCGCTGTGCCCCCGCATGATGCCCAGCACCGCCGCCAGCCCCAGGCCGCGCCCCATGAACTTGGTGGTGAAAAAAGGATCAAAAATCTTCGGCAGCATCTCCGGGTCCATGCCGCACCCTTGGTCACGCACCTCC
Organism: uncultured Nitrospirales bacterium; assembly: GCA_964466925.1. Lineage (GTDB taxonomy): Bacteria > Hydrogenedentota > Hydrogenedentia > Hydrogenedentales > CAILVY01 > CAILVY01. The sequence continues at coordinate 7,010 of CAYXPO010000038.1, read as the reverse complement.
AGAAAGACGTACGGCCCGCCGGGGAGCGCCTGGCTGGAAAAGGCCTTGGCCAGTTCCTCCTTCGTCATTTTCCTTGACCCGGTGCTTATCCGGACCGTTCCCGTTTTATTTGTCATCGCCTCGACGGCGTTGGTCAACACGTTGCGCGTCACCTGGCGGATTTGAATGGGATCGCCTTCCATGAACGGTAATTCGGCATCCCAATGACACTCCAGGGAGAGGCCCGCGGGCAGTGTTGGGACAAACGACTGCGCCACTTCTTCAGCCAGGCGGCTGAGGTTCACCCGTTCAATAATAAACCGCCCGCGCCCGGAATACGCCAGCATTTGCTGGCACAAATCCGCCGCCCGCCGCGAGGCCCGTTCTATTTCCTGCAAGTGATGGGTGCCGGGCGAGTCTTCCGGCGTGCAACATTTGGCCAGTTCCGCGTTGCCCATGATGCTCATGAGCAGATTGTTGAAATCATGCGCGATGCCGCCCGCCAGCACGCCCAGGCTTTCATACTTCTGCGCCTGCTGCACCTGCGCCTCCAATTCGCGCCGTTGCTCTTCCGCGCGGACGCGTTTGGTGATGTCCCGCGCCTGGGAAAGAAACATCCGGCGCGCGCCCGACTCGAATTTCGTCACCCGAACCTCGACCGGAAATTCGGAGCCGTCCTTGCGCCGGTAGACGCTTTCCATCGTGATGGGGTGTCCGGGTTCCGCTTCCGCCCAATGCTGTTGAAGGGCTTCGAGGTCATGGCCGGTGTCAATGGAGGTCAATGGCAGCTTCAGCAATTCCTCCCTGGAATATCCGAGAACGTTGCACGCCTGTTGATTGGTGTCCGAAAGAATGCCCGCGCCGTCGTGCAGGAACAGCGTGTCGCCCGCGTGCTCCACCAGCAGCCGGAAACGCTGTTCATTCGCGCGCAACGCCTCCTCTTCATGCTTGCGCTCCGTGATGTCATGCACCAGCCCGTCATAGGAGGTGATGCGGCCCTGATCATCATAATGCGCCACCGAGGTGTTGCGCACCCACCGCAACGCCCCGTCCTTGCGCACAATGCGATGCTCGACGGGGGGCGCTTCCTTCCCGCTGAGAATGGCCGCCGCCTGATTGCGCACCAAATCCTGATCCTCGACGGGCACCATCCGTATCCACAAATACGGGTCCTGCTGAAGCTCCTCCGCCGAGTATCCGGTCACATTGACGCAGGTCGCGCCATGAATGGTCTCCACCGGACTCCCGTTTTCCACGCGCACCGTGAATACATAATCCGTCATGGCCTCGGTAAGATGCCGGTACCGTATCTGGCTCTGGCGCAACGCCTCCTCTTCATGCTTGGATTCGGTAATGTCGCGCCCGATCATCTGAATGATCGTCTCGCCCGTGTCCGGGTCGTTCGCGCGTTGCGCATCAATGATTATCCACTTTTCCCGCCCCGCAAGCGTCCTGAAATGGTATTCCATGCCGCGCAAGGCCCCCTCGGATTCAAGAATCTCCCGCAGCGTTCCATCCCGCTCACTGAGTTCCACCAGCGTGCGGATGTCGCGTCCAACCAATTCCTTCGGATGACGCGCCGGCTCTTCCAGGTCCAGCAAACTCAACATGCCCCGGTCCATGTACATGATGGTGCCGTCCAAGCGAAACTGGCACATCGCGATGCCCGCGAACACCATCATCTGTTCGCGCATCGCCGCCAAGGCCGCTTTTGACAGGGGCTTGCCGTGTTCCTTCGCCATGCTTGGGCTCCCGTTCCATCCATCGGCTGGATTATACTCGTAATGAACCCGGTTTGAACAGTTTTGTCCGGCACAACGCACAGAACGGTTGGGGCTACAGGCCGTTTCAACATTGCCAAACCTGTTTTGTCCCCTCTATACTGCGGAAGGTGAACGATACTTTCAGGAACAACCACAGGTCCTAAAATGCCCATGAACGCCTTTCAACGATACCGCGCCCTCTTGGAAACCGGCGAATCCGATGTGCTTCCGCGCCTGCCCATCCTGATGGCCTTCGCCGCGAAATTCATCGGCGCCCACTATGCCCAATTCGCCTCCGATTACCGGGTTCTCGTCGAAGCCAACCTCCGCTGCGCGGACTATTTCGGCTTTGATCAGGTCAGCGCCATTTCCGATCCCTACCGTGAAACCGAAGGTTTCGGCGCACGGATCGAATACGTCGAAGACGGCGTGCCCCGGTGCGTTGAACCGCCCCTGGCCAACCATCCGGATTTGGCGAACCTCAAAGACGCCCAACCCGAACACTCCGTCCGCATGGTGGACCGCCTCAACGCCATTGACGCCTACCGGAACGCCGTGGGCGGCAAATATTCCATCCTCGGATGGATTGAAGGCCCCGCCGCGGAAGCCGCGGATCTGCGCGGCGTTTCCACCTTCCTCATGGACCTCATGACGGACCCGGAGTATGCCTGCCGGTTGATGGACCGCTGTGTCGAAACGGGCATCGCCTTTGCCCGCGCACAACTTGAACGCGGCGCGGACACCATCGGCATCGGCGACGCCATCGCCAGCCAGGTTGCCCCCCACACCTATGCCGAGTTTATCTTTCCCCGGGAAAAACAACTGGTGGACGCCCTCCACGCGGATGGCGGCCGGGTCCGCCTCCACATTTGCGGAAACACCACCCACCTCCTGCCGCACTTCGCGCAACTCGGCTGCGACATCATAGACCTCGACTGGCAGGTGGACCTGTGTCACGCGCGTGACATCCTCGGGCCCCGTCAGGTTATTGTGACCAACCTCGACCCCGTCAACGCCGTGATGCAATCCACCCCCGAAAAAATCCATCGTGCCCTTCATGACCTCTACGCGCGCGCGGGAAACCCCCTCATGATCGGCGCGGGCTGCGAAATCCCCGCCGGCACTCCCCCTGAAAACCTGCTCGCCCTCTGCCAGCCCATTCCCTGGAACCCGGGAATATAGGCCGGGGTCCCTCGATCATATTCACCGCCCCATAAATTGACTTGATCCGCCGTTAATTTCTATAATCCTTCTTCCCCGGAGAGATGTCCGAGTGGTTTAAGGAGCACGCTTGGAAAGCGTGTGTACGTGGTAAGCGTACCGAGGGTTCGAATCCCTCTCTCTCCGCCAGTTTTTACCCCCGTAGAAGACGAATCGCGCGATGATTAACGGCATACCTCGAATCCTTATCATCCGTCTGAGCGCCATTGGGGACGTGGTACGTGTTCTGCCGGCCCTTCAGGCGCTCCGTGACCGCTATCCGAACGCCCAGCTTGACTGGGCCGTCGAACGCAAGTCGGCGGAAGTGATTCTCGGACATCCCGCCCTCGATCAGTGCCTTGTTTTTCAGCGCCCCGCCGGGTGGCTGAACGGCGCCAGGGAATTCCGCGCGTTTTGCAAAAAAATCCGCGCGGGCCGCTATGACGTGGTGCTGGATTTCCACGGCATCCTGAAGAGCGGGCTCATCACGCGCGCCTCGCGCGCCCCCAAACGCTACGGATTCACCCGTCCGCGCGCCCAGGAACTCAGCTATTGTTTCACCAACCACCGGGTGCCCCTTCCCTTTGACCGGATGAACCGGATTGAAGAGAATCTGGAATTGTGCAAAGTGCTCGATGCCATGAACCCGCGCCTCGATGCCACGATTTTCATTCCGGAGGAGGTGCAGGACGATGTGGATGAGTATTTGAACCAGACCTTTGACAGCGGCAAGAAACTGGTGGCCCTCCACGCGCCCGTGGACCGTCCGGAAAAGCAATGGCCGGTGGAATCGTATGCCGCTTTGGCGGACCTGTTGCTGGCGGATGGACGGTTTGAAGTGGTATTGACCTGGGGGCCGGGACAGCGTCCGATGGCGGAACAGATACAGGAATATTCCCGGCGCAAGCCCGTAATCGCCCCGGAACTGCCCAGCCTGAAGCATTATGCCGGCCTGGTGTGCCGCGCGGATTTATATGTCGGCGGCGATACCGGGCCCATGCATATCGCGTCCATCATGGGCACGCCGGTGGTGGCCATTTTTGGCGGCACGGATCCCGCGCGTCATGCCCCGTTGCGCCGTCCATCGGAAGCCCTGTATGCCGGGCCGGACCCGTTTCCCAAAACCATGGAGTTGGCCAAGGCGCAACACTATCTTGCGGCCATCACCCCCGACATGGCGTACGACGCCTGCATCCGCGTTTCCAGCAGTTGACCCGCCTGTCGCGCCGCCTCCGGGGTCATGGATTTTTCGCGGGGGGATGTTGGGCCGTGGAATTCCGGTGAAGTTCCCAAACAAGCCGGTTAACGGCCTTAAAACGGTCCACCAGTTCGGTATACGGCTCGTCTTCGAGGTTGACAAGTCCGTAGTTGCCGTTTTCCCCGTCGAGGCGCCCGCCCTTCGGTTCGTCCATGTATTCAAACCAGTGATACCCGAGGAAATACGGTTGGGCCATCCAGGTGGTGGCGCACTCCTCGAATTTGTTGGCGCGGTCCCGCTGCGTGGAGACGGTTGGCTGGAGAACGATGGGGGGCGGAAAGGTGTTCGGCATGCCGCTGTCCATGCCGCGGAATCCAAACTCGGTGATGAGCAGCGGTTTTTGGGTCAACGCATGAAAGGCGCGGAACGTCAAATCGGGCGGAATGCGCATGGACCCGATCTTGCTCAGCCACAGGAGCATGTTTCCCGCCAGGCCCGCCTCGTAATAATTGATGGACACCACGTCACAGTATTCGCCGCAGGCCTGCACCACCGGCTTGGGGGCCAACACCCATACGAACCGGCATCCGAGGACCAGATGATTCTTGTCCTTTTCACGGACCGCCTCCGTGGTCAACTTGAAGTATTGACGCGCAATCGTGAGCACAAACGCTTCACGGTCCTCCTGCGCCTTGATTACATCCACCGGAACGAGGTCTTTCAGCTTCTCGATTTCGCTCCAGTCGTGCAACCCGCACGACCATACCGCCGCGAAATTTTCCGGGGTCTGATACCGTTCCTTGAAGAACGCCAGCAGTTTTTGCTTGCCGGGCGCTTCCGGAGGCAGGGCCGCATAGCCGGGGAAGAGATTCGGAAACCGCCGCCAATCGAACGACCACGGAAGCTCGTTGTCCAGGTAATACCCGATCAGGTACGGATCATCCGCATAGGCGTCAATGCCCGCCGCGTTTTTACGGATGTGTTCCGCCGCTTCCGGGCTGAAAAAATCCGGAACGCGGTTATTGCCCCAAAGCCCGTAGCCCAGCGACAATTCAATGGTGTAGGGCACCCGGCCGCGCAATTCCCCGCTGTTCCAGGCCCCGAGTGTGTTCAGCCCCCATTCCTGGAGCCGCGCGTGCGTGACCGCGGCCCAGTGTTCCACCGAACCATGTTTTGCCAGCACATTCTCGCGGTAAGGCTGGCGATTGGTGCCGCGTTCCGTATCCCCAACCGGATTCACCACGCACACCCCCAGCGACAAAAAGGCATTCCCCTCCGGTGTCACCAGCCACCAGCGGTCCCCGTCAAAATGCGTCCGGAAAAACGGTCCCGGTGCGAAGTGAAGGGTTGTAAGGCCGCCGAAGGTGTCCCGCGGGAGGGAGGCTTCGTCTGCTTTGGACAACGAGGACGTAAGAAGCACCACCATTAAAACGAACACACTGTGGAAATTGCCGAATTTTACCATCTCTTTGTCCCTTAATGGGTCCACTATGAAAAGACAGGCGCGGACCGCAAGGAAATCACTTCCCTGCAACGCCGCGCCGGCACCTAAAGCGATTCTTTACTTGCCTTCGAAGAATCCCGCGTTTTTCCGGACGCGCAGCCGCAGGGCGTTCAACCGGATGAATCCGGTGGCGTCGGCCTGGTTGTACGCGCCTTCGTCTTCCTCGAAGGTGCTGATCTTCGGATCGAACAGCGTCTTTTCGGCACGCCGCCCGGCGACGATGCAATTGCCTTTGTACAGCCGGAGCCGCGCGGACCCGGTGACGTTTTCCTGGCTTTTGTTTACGAAGGCCATCAGGGCCTCCAATTCCGGCGAGTACCAGAACCCGTTGTACATCAGTTGCGCGATCTTCGGGGAAAGCTCGTCGCGTTGCAGCATGACTTCCCGGTCCATGGTCAGCGATTCGACGGCCCGGTGCGCCGCGTACAGGATTGTACCGCCCGGCGTCTCGTACACCCCCCGCGATTTCATGCCGACAAAGCGGTTTTCGACCAAATCCACCCGGCCGATGCCGTTCGCGCCGCCGAGTTCATTCAGTTTGGCGAGCAGGGCGTCCGGGGCCATCCGCGCTCCGTCCACCGCCACGGGCGTTCCCTCTTCAAAGTCAATCGTGACATACGTGGGGGTGTCCGGCGCATCCGTGGGATCCACGGAGAGCACGAACATGTCCTTGGGCGGCTCATTCCACGGGTCCTCAAGAATGCCGCCTTCAAAGGAGATATGCAGCAGGTTCCGGTCCGAGGAATACGGCTTGGCCGCCGTCACGGGCACGGGGATGCCGTGCTGCCTGGCGTACTCTATCATTTTTTCCCGGCTGTTCAACGTCCAATTGGGGTCCCGCCACGGCGCGATGATCCGGATGGTGGGCTCGAAGGCCAGACAGGTCAGTTCGAAGCGGACTTGATCATTGCCTTTGCCGGTGGCGCCGTGCGCGACGGCGTCGCCGCCGACTTCCCGGTATACCTCGACCTGTGCTTTGGCGATCAGAGGCCTGGCAATGCTCGTGCCCAGCAGGTAGGAGCCTTCATAGATGGCGTTGGCCTTCATGGCGGGGAAGACGAAATCGCGGGCGAATTCCAGCTTCAGGTCTTTGACAATCGCCTGCGAGGCGCCGGTCTTCAAGGCCTTCAGCCGGGCCGGCTCCGTTTCTTCGCCCTGGCCCACGTCCGCGATATACGCGACCACCTCCGCTTTGTAGGTTTCCTGCAGCCACTTCAGGATCACCGAAGTGTCCAACCCGCCTGAATACGCCAATACGATCTTTTTCACCTTGCTTGCCATAGCCGTACCATCCTTTTGTATAAACACAGATTACGCAGATTTGCACAGATTTTTAGATCATAACTCGTTTGTAATCCAGAGATTC
>CAYXPO010000037.1:0-15219 GCA_964466925.1 uncultured Nitrospirales bacterium | reverse complement strand
GGAGGAGAATTTTGGGTGTTGGCCGGACGGGGTACCGTGGTGCGGTTCCATCATAATTGGAGGCGTTGAAAAGAGCATGGCGTCATGCCGGATTTCGAGGGGCGGGGCTTCTCCCTTGTAAGGGGCGATCATGAGGGAAAAACGGCTGAACTGGCCGTTATAGGAGGGAGCGTAGGATTTGAGATGATCGGCCATGTTCAGGGAGAGGATACGCCCGAGGCCGCTGGTGGCCGTGGGATACTGGAGTTGTTTCCCATGGTAGGTTCCGAAGGGATTCAGGGTAAGTTGGTGATTCCGGAGCCGCATGGGGCAGAACGCGAAGGAATTGTCCCAAAGGCACGATTGAGCGAGAAGTATGCCGCGTTCTTTTCCGTTCACGGCTACCCATCCGTTTGTGATGTGATTGTTGAAGGAGTCGAGGTTTTGGTTGGGCGAGAAATCGGCGTAGTTGAGGGAATAGCGGGTCATGTCGCCGAAGAAGTTGTGTTTCCAGATCGTCAAAGGGCCGGATTCGGCATCGGCCAGGAGCGGGGCAAATTCCCAAGGCATTATCTCCTGCCAGCGGGCATCCCAAGAGGCGCCAAGCCGTCTGGCCAGTTTCTTGTCGTACTTTTTGTGTTCGGTTTCGGGATATTCGATGAGCGCGTCGAGATAGATATACGGGAGATTGCTCACAAGGAGATAGCGATGCGTCCAGAGGCATTCGTGACCAGCATCAAGAGGAATGCTTCCCTTGACGGTGAGTTGAAGAACCTCCGGGGAAATGAATTCCGGTCCCATGGACTCCATCCGTGAAGAAACCCGTAGTTTCCCATTGTAGCGAATGGAGGCGGCGGGAAAGCCTTTCCGGGCGATGGGCTTGTCCATGAAAAAGAGTTCGACATTGTTGTTTGCGTTTATACCGACAGACACCACGCGGTTGGCGATTAGGTTCTTGGCTGTCCGCAGATCGGAAGTGTTCTCTGCCGATGGGCATGTACTGTCAGAAAACAGCCGCAATGATTGGGGTGTGTTTCGGCAGACAAAGGCGAACTCGGCCATGCCGGCGGTTTTGTCAGGACGGTTTGATTGAAGGGGGGGCATGGGAAAAGGAATTGCACCGGTATTCCCCGTTGCATCAGTCAAACGCGGATTGGGCGGCAAGGGTTTTTCACTGTGAAAGCGCATCAGGACGCCCTCTCCCCCACTCCCGGCGGTTATCGCGTGCGGCATGATCAGGATGTCTTCGGCATAGCGCGCGTGGGCCGAGGCGCACCGCAGCGCTTCTTCGGACGCCTGGAGGGCGGTTCTGCTCCATTCGCACGCGGTTTCGAGCCGCCGGGCGTTCATGATGGGCGAGGTCAACCCGAAATGCGTGGTGGACAGGGCGAGCAGGCGGGCGGTCAGGCCGTCATCGAGTGATTTCGCGGCATCGGACGGGGCGGAAGCATCCCCTGACAGAAACACGGCATATTGGGAAAGGATTCGCGCATGTTGGATGCGGGACCAAACATGGGTATTGGACCACTTCTCGGCCCAGGAAGAGAGCCCGTCGAAGCTTCCGTCCGCGGTATCCTGGTTCAATACGATCTGCCCAACGGGGCAATGGGTATTGAGATATTCTCCGGGTGTGGTGAACCGGAGCCAGGGGAGTCCGGCGATGCTTTTGATCATGCGATAGAGGCCGTCGAAGGATGGGAAAAATTTGGACAGCAGGGGAATGTTCATTCCAAACCAGAAGTCATCGTCCGCGTCCATGTCAATCAGCAACAGGAGGTCACCGGAGAGTTTGCGTTGCCCATGCCGCTTCAGGCGCATTTGTTCCCGCCGCATGGAGTTGAGCCAATGTTTCAGGGAGAGCCAATGATCGGCGATGTCGCCGTTGTTGTACATCGGCAGCAAGGTCATTTCGCCGGGAACACCATCGGCTCTGAGTATGAGGGGATTGTAGCGTTGTTCAACGGGCAAGATCGGGAGAAAGTTGCTGAACCCGTTGAAGGGATGGGCGCTGTAATACAGGCTGATTGCCTGGATGCCATGCCGGGGGTATAGACGCAGGAAGGACGGGGTGTACATGCATTCCTGTGGACGAAGCACGGGTTCCCAGGAAGAAAACAAGTCCGCGAGACCGGACCCGCCTGGATTATGGAGCGTCCATTCGGCGATTCTGTGAAATTCTTCCTCCGTACAGGCTGAGACAATGCCGTTATTGTAGGACATGGGGCTTACAATATCGCGGCCATCGGCAACTCGCGTTTGCAATCGCTCCAGCAATCCGGGGGCGTATTGGGGAATCAATGTTTCCAAGGAGTAGTAGTTTTCGATGTCCCAGGTTCCCTTCACGGGAATCCCTTCGGCATTGAGGCGGTCAAGATCATTGAGGATCGAGGTTACTATCCGGATATCCTTGCCAAATCCCAATTCGTCGGGGGTATCTCCACGGTAGGAGTGGTAGAAATTTGTATGAAACCGCAGCGCGAGATAAATAAAGGGGCCATCGCTTGTACCTGGCGGGAGAAGACGTTTCATGGTTGATTCCTCGAATTATCGGCCCGCGCGGGCAGACCACCGCCCAGAAGCATGCACAGGGCGTTCTCCTCCTGTTGTTCGGACTCCGTCAGGCCGTGTTCCGCATTCCGCGCGGCCAAGAGCTGTTTCAGGCGCGCATGACAGGCGGCAGTCAGGGGATAGCGGAAACAGGCGGCCATCACAATGAGTATGAACAGAAGCGGGACGCCCATGAACATGAGGAAGAGCATGGTCAGAAACTCGGGGGATTGCTGTTGCGGCACATTTCCGGCGGGTGGCAGATAGCCCGCGAGCTGGAGGCCGCCGCCAATCAGGAACAGGACGAGCGCGCCGCCGGTCTTTCGCGCCATGGCCAGAATGCCGAAGAACATCCCCTCGCGGCGGCGGCGGCTGAAAAGTTCATCCGCGTCGGGGATGTCGGGGATCATGGCAAAGAGCATCACTTGGAGGGCGCCCGCCGCCGCGCCGAACAGGATGCCGAACGCGTATACCAAAACAACCGATCCCGGCTGGGTGAAGGGAATCAGCGCAAAGGCCAGAATCCATAGCATGCATGCCATGAGGAGGGTGTTTTTCTTGCCGAATCGCTTGCTCATTTGTTCAGCGGCGGGGATGACCAGCATCACCGCGAGATATGTGGGCACCAGCAATGTCATCATGGACGTGATCTTCAAGTAGCAGGTCAGGAAATAGATGGCCAGGGCCATCACGGCGTCCTGGGCCATGAAACCAAACAGGAACATGAACATCATTGCGCGAAAAGGACGCACCCGAAAGGGCTCCATAACGAACGTTTGTGTGAAACGGGCCCAACCTTCCCATTTGAATGCCGGCGGCGTTGTGGCATTGGGGATTTCCTTGCAGTACAGGAAGGTCAGGATGAAGGGAAGCGCGAAGAACAGCCCAAAGGCAATGGCCATGATAAAAAAGCCTTTTTGCGGTTCCCCGGGGTAAAGCGTGGTCACGAAGAGGTCCCGGCTGAGGGTTCCGGCCAGGATGCCCGCGATATTGGAGAAGGCCATGCGCCATGTGGCCAGTTGGGTCCGCTCATGATAATCGGACGTAAGGTCGGGCGCGATGGAATTGTAGGGCACCCAGACGAACGAAAAGACCGCGATGAAAAACAGGTTCATAATCAAGACATAGAGAAACCGGCTGTGCTCTTGTGCAAAGTCAACGGGAACCCACAGGAGCACGAAGGAGAGGAAAATCAAGGGAATTCCGGCCAGGAAATACGGGCGGCGCCTCCCCCACCGCGTCCTTGTATTGTCAGAGAGAACGCCCATGACCGGATCAAGCGCGGCGGCAACTATCCGGCTTATTAGAATCGCGGCGCCGGCAAGAGCCGGGCCAATCTTCACGACATCGGTCAGAAAGAAAAGGTAATACATGGAGATCAGCGTGATGGCCCCGCCGCCATAAATGTCACCGAGACCGTAGGAAAGCTTGGTCATAAATGACAAGTGGTTATGTGGTTCAGGGTCTTTTTCCGTGATTCCCATGCATCCGTATCCTAAATGTTTGCAGTTTAATGCATTGATCCACGGTGCCGTAGACGTCGTCGCTCCCGAGGTGGCCGGCGCACAGGATCAGGCCGCCGGCCAGTTGAATTGCCCTGGGATAGTAGTAGGTGCTGAGGGGTTTGCCGTCCACCATCAGTTTGTTCCAGGTCTTTCCGGTGTCGGCGGACCAGTGGGACTCTCCGGTGGCGAGGTGGAGAATCAGGCCTTCGGGAGTGCCCAGGACGCACGGATAGCCGCTGTGCGGGAAGGGCGCGGGGGTGCATTCTCCGGGAATGAAGGTTTCCCCCTTCTTGTATGCGATGCTTTGCATGCGGTCGCTGTACCAATAGGATTCCGGTGGATTGGCTCCCATTCTTGCCGCCCCGGGCGGTATCTCGGTCTGATGGTCCGGGTAATGCTCCACTCGGTGAATCCAGAACAGGTCGCCGTTGGGCAGTTCACAGAAATCGCTCTCTTCGCACACCCCAACACTGGCGGGCATAAGCACAATCGGCGCGCTCCAGGTAAGGCCTTTGTCCGAAGAGAGGAACATCATTTTGGTCATGTTGGGCAGCATCCCTTCCTGGCCGCCCGCAAACATGGGATCGGGCCGTGTGCCCGCGGCGCAGTCACCGCGCTTCCAACATCCAGCGAACAGGACCAGCCGTCCATCACGGAGGGGGCGCAGCAGGGTGGGCCAGGTTCGATACTCTTCCTTGGGCAGAAAGAATATTGGTTCGCTCCAGGTTTTTCCACCGTCGGTGGAACGGCGCACCGCGCCGGAATCTTTTCTATCCGAGGAGGCCCAGACGGGGCGCACCAACGTTCCGTCCGGGAATACCGCCATGCCCCGGCAACCATCCGGCGATAGCGTGTACCCGCCCAGCATTCCCGAATCCGCGGAGGGCGCGGCGGAAGTCAGCACAGTCCATGTGGCTCCTGCGTCTTGCGAGCCGAGAACGGGCACAGTGGAGACTGGATTGTCCTTGGGGCCGGTAACCTGCCGGAAGTCGCAACAAACGGTTCCGTTGGGTAACTGCCATAACCCGACCCAGGAGGTGTAACCCGGCGTCTCCGGAGAGTGATAGATTGTTTTATCCACGAAGTTCACGACTTCCACCATGACATTTCGCAGCGGTTCCTGGGCTTGCGCCTGCGCTGCCAGCAGACACATCACGGAAAGCGTTGCTATCAAAATGATTCTCACGGTGCGATTCTCCTTTGGGTGAGTAAGGGAACGTCGGCCACGGCAGTATAAGTAATAACAGGCCGGTTCTATTCTTGGCAAGTTGATGCTCCTGCGGCAGTGAGAGGCCAGCGTTTGGTTTGTGACGCTGGAAATGCACATATCGTTTACAGCTTTTCAAGATACCGGTTGAATTTTTGAAAATTTTGTTCCATAACACAGGACATGATTACGGTGCCAAAAACAATATATCGCGAGTTGTGCGGGCTGTGTCTTGTGGGACTCCTGGCGGGTGTTTTAGTGGCGGGAAACGTGGTGGCCGCGGAACAGGAGCCGAGCGCGTTGGAGAAGGATTCAACGGGCTGGGTGGACGTGATGCCGGGTGCGGACTTGAAAAGGCGAAGGGTTCCGGATTGAGTTCCGGAATCTCAAGATCAAGGAGCTTCGATAGAAAACAGGGAAAAGCCGGCCGCGGAATACTGGAAACAAGGATTTCACGTATTTTTTGCTCAAACGGCGCATCCTCTCCCCCATGTTTTTCGTAAAGCCGGGTATAATGTGTGTGGTGATAACTCAAGTTGTTTATTGAAAGGTCCGGGCCATGAAATCCCGGGTGTGTTGTATGGGTCTATGGGCCGCGGTGCTGTTCGCGGGGTGCGCCACCAACTTGGAGCGGGACCGCCCATTCAGTGATGCCTGGGTGGAACATAACAGGCATGAACGTGAATTTCGCGAGCGCAAGGCGGCTATCCGGGGCGAGGAGGGGCTCGTTTTGATTGGTGATTCCAAAAAGAGCCGTGCCGCGCTCTTTTTGGACGAAGCTGGGAAGCCCCGTTTGCGTGTGGGCCGGGGATGGGGCGTTGACCTGAATTACAGCGGTGACCCCGAAGTTAAGGTGAATTACAAGCTCAAATGGAACCTTTCAAAGCCGCGGTGGGACCGGGAAACGAAATAGCGGGGTGCTTCAATTATTGTATTTCACAGTTTTTCTTGACAAATACGGGAATGGCCCCTACACTTTTATCAGGGATGGATGTGTGATGTGCTGTTTTTGGGAATATCCATGTGACGGGAGGTAAACCAGATGAAAAGGTTTAGTGGCAGACAACCACAATGTGTTGTGATCGGAGTGGCGTGTGTCTGCTTATTGGGGGTGGCCTCCAGCGCGGCCATGCAAATAAACGAGGAACCTCACACCGTTTCCGTGCCCGGCACACCCGCAGGGCCCACTATCCTTGACGTGGGCGAAGTGGGCGCTTATACGAGCACGGGGGCTGTATGCAGTCTCGGCCATCCCGTGCACTATGCCTTCCAGTGGGGCGACGGCACGGTCAGCGCAACATGGTTGTCCACGCCCGAAGATGAAAAAAGCTGGGGTGTGGGCGGCAGCTATGGGGTGACACTGGTGGCGGTGTGCAGTGAAGATCAGGGCGTGGCGAGCGTTTCCGAGACGTTGCCGGTGTTTGTGGATCATTCCATGACGGTGCCCGGCACACCCACCGGGCCGGTGATCCTTATGGCGGGAGCGGCGGGGACCTATATGAGCACGGGGGCCACGTGCAGTCTGGGGCATCCGGTGCTGTACGCCTATCAATGGGGCGACGGCACCTTCAGCGCATCGTGGCTCTCCTCGCCCATGGACAGCAAAAGCTGGAGTCATGGCGGCAGCTATGCGGTAACCCTGATAGCGGCATGCAGCGAAGACCAACGCGTCTTGAACACTTCCGGGCCTTTTCAGGTGCATGTGGACCACTCCGTCTCCACCCCCGGCGCGCCCGCCGGCCCGGTGTCTCTGGACATTGATGAGTTGGGGACTTACACAAGTGCGGGTGCCGTATGCAGCTTGGGCCATTCGGTGGATTATGTGTTCCTGTGGGGGGACGGCACAAACAGCGGGCAGTGGTTGAGCGTGCCCGAAGACAGCAAGAGTTGGCGGCAGGGCGGCAGCTACGCGGTGACGGTGGCGGCCTTGTGCCACGAGGATTACAGCCTTATAAGCATGTCGGAGCCACTGATGGTGTATGTGGTGCACACCATGTCAAAACCGGGGACGCCCACCGGCCCGATTCGGCTGGACATTGGCGAAACAGGAACCTTTACCAGTGAAGAGGCCACGTGCAGCCTGGGGCATCCGGTGCAGTATGTTTATCAGTGGGGCGACGGTACGTATAGCGGATCGTGGCTCGCCACGCCGGAGGACAGCAAGCATTGGGATTCTGGGGGCAGTTATGCCGTGGTGGTGGCGGCGGTATGCAGCAAGGATAACAGCCTGATAAACGCTTCTGATCCGTTGATGGTGTATGTCGGGCACACGTTGACGCCTCCCGGCCCCATCACCGGCCCCGCTTCGCTGGCGGTGGATGAAGTGGGAATCTATACCGGCGGCGCTTCCACGTGCAGCCTGGGGCACACGGTGGAATATGCGTACCAATGGGGCGATGGCACGGTCAGCGACTTATGGTTAAGCACGCCCGAGGCCGCCAAGCATTGGAATCCCGGGGGAAGCTTTGCGATATCCCTGGTGGCGGTGTGCAGCAAGGATTACAGCCTGATGCGCACGTCCGAACCGATGGTGGTCCATGTGGGGCACACCGTATCATCGCCCAATCCCCTTACCGGCCCCGACAGACTGGAGGCGGGAGAAATGGGAACCTTCACCGGCGGTGTTTCCACGTGCAGCCTGGGGCATCCGGTGGAATATGTGTTCCAATGGGGCGATGGGACGGTCAGTGATTCGTGGTTAAGCACACCCGAGGACAGCAAGAGTTGGACGCCCGGCGGCATTTTTGGCGTGACCTTGGTGGCCGCGTGCAGCGTGGACCACAGTGTGTTCCAAGCGTCTGACGCGCTGGTGGTGAATGTGGGGCATGCCCTGTCGGCGGTGGGAACTGTTGAAGGCCCCTTCAAACTGGCGGTGGATGAGGCCGGGACCTTCACCAGCCCCGGCGCCCTTTGCACACTGGGGCATGCGGTGCAATACAAGTTTCAATGGGGCGATGGCACTGAAAGTGGAACTTGGCTGAACATCGCTTCGGACACCAAAAGTTGGGGTGTGGCCGGCATTTATGAGGTGACGCTGCTGGCGGCATGCAGCCAGGAACCCAGCGTTACCCGTGTTTCGGCAGTCCTGCGGGTGCGGGTGGGCAATGCTTACACCGCCGACCAAAACGATGATGGCCAGATCAGCCTGTCCGAGATGCTGCGCGTGATACAGCTTTTCAATTCCAACGGGTACCACTGTGACGCAGGCACGGAAGACGACTATGCGCCCGGTCCGGGCGGCGCCGCCTGCGCCGGTCATGCAAGCGACTATAATCCACAGGATTGGGTTATCAACCTGTCTGAACTGCTCCAAGTGATCCAGTTTTTCAATTCCGGAGGCTATCATGCGTGCCCCGGAACTGAAAATGGCTTCTGCCCCGGGCTTGATTAAGGGAATAGCCCAGTGGACCCGCAAATAAAGAAACCAGCAAGCCGCGGGCGGCGATTTTTCGTATTCTTCCGGCGGTTGAAGCAATGCCTGTGTATTCCCGCCATGCGGTTGGCGGTTTTTATCGTGTGCTGGCTCGCTGTTCCGTCTTTGAGCGCGGGTGAAACCAACCTGCTTTTATGGAATGGGGAAGGCGCCTGCACGTATGAGAATGGTTCCGCGAGCACCCTCCAGCCTTTTCGCGGGAATACCTGTTTCGAGGGTGTCCCGGATGCGTACCATGAACCGCGCATCATCCTAAACGGCCTGAGTTCTTGGCGCGCGGATATTTCAGGATACGATGAGGTCTGGTTTTTTGCCCGGTGCACCACTACGGGCAAGACCCTGGATTTTACGGTGACGGGTTTTCCAAACGTCAGCAACAAGGTTAATATCAACCCGTACATCCAGGGGGGGGTATTGGACACCACTTACCGGCTGGTTCGCATGCCCCTTGGGGTGCTGAAAACCGCGAGCTATACGTTGAATCTGGTGGAAAATCTTCGTTTCGGGCTCGCCAACCCCACGGTGGGGCACAAGATTTACATTGATGAAATCTGGGCCGTGAAATTGTCTGTGACGGACCCTGCGTCCACCCCGCTGGTGGGGATTCTGCCGCCGGTGGATTTTGGCAATGTGAATGTGGCGGCGTCCGCGCAATACAGCACCCCTGTCACGAATATCGGCAACGGGGTATTGACCGTTTCCAGCGCTTCGGTAACTGGGCCGGATTCCTCTTCGTTTACCGTGGTATCCGCGCCCTCGGTGCTCGCGCCGGGTCAAACCGGCGAAGTTATGGTGGAATTTTCGCCGCTATCCCCCGGCGCGAAGTCCGCCTCGGTGGTTTTGGCCCACGATGCCACGGTGATAGGCAGTACCTCGTCCATCCCGGTTAAAGGGAACGCGATGGGCCCCGCCATCGCGATTTCCACCCATTCGCTGGATTTCGGCGAGATTCCATTGGGCCGGACGGCTTCCTGGACGATGACCGTATCGATTCCGGGAAATGAGGACTTGGTGGTGTTTTCTATGGACCATTCCAATCCTGTTTTCAGCATTTCCCCGGCCAGTTTCACCGTGTCGCCGGGGGGGAGCCGGGAAATCGAGGCAACATGTTTGCTCGCGGCCACGGGTACAGAGACAGGAACTTCCATCGTGCACTCCAATGATCCTGTACATGGCGCGGAAGTAATTTCCATGACTGGAAAAGGAATCCCCGCAGAGGATACCGCATGGCTGAATGTGCTTGTGGGGACGGTTTCCTCTTCGACGGTGCCGATGACCTGGCCCAAGATGTCCGAAATTGATGAGGTGCGGGTATATCTTAGCGCGGAACCCGCTGCCACCGCGGGGGAACTTCCCCCGTACTCGGTGTTGTTAGCCACATTGCCTGCTTCGGCGGGAGGATATACCGCCGGAAACCTAACGGCGGCCGTTGATGTTTTTTTTCACGTGGAGGCGCGGTCTTCGGGCAGTGTGGCGGCGGCGGGCAATGTTCATGCCTATACCGTGGGCGGTCCGGGCGCGGTATTGGATTCTCCGGTTCGGGAGGCGCATCTCTGCGCGCCCAATATCCTCCAACTCGTTCTGGCCAATCCCGCGGTACAATCCTATTCCGGCACCAGCGGCTCCCTAATCGGGTATACCGGAACCGATTGGCAGGCCGGGCCCTGGACCGTTACCCGGTATGACAACACCGCGCTCACCATTACGAATGTCTATCGTCACTCCATCCCCGTGGGGCAGACCCATTATGAACTCGGCTACGGCACCAGTACGAATGACAAGATTGTGGACGTGGACCATAATCTCTATCTGGTTCTTGACACGCCGGTGGGCAATGGGGAAGTGCTCCATATTCAAGGGCCGTTGGGTCTTGACATTCTTCTTCCCTTCAGTGACCGGTATCTGGAAACGCCCGTTATACAGGTAAACCAGGTGGGCTACAACCCCCGGGCGGCCAAACGTTTTGCCTATATTTCCGGCTGGCTGGGGGATGGCGGCCCGCTTGCCATGACGAATTTCCCGTCCACCGCGGATGTCATTTTTGACTGGGAAGACAGGATGACCCCGCGCACCAATGCCGTGAGCAATTTGGCCATTACACTTCGTTCGGCCAACGACTCGGATTCCGGGGGGGAAGTCCGTGAAATCAATTTGGCGGGCGTTCCCGCGGCGGAGGGGGTGGTGTATCGCGTCCGCATCCCCGGCGTGGGAGTTTCCTGGCCCACGCAAGTGAGCGAGACGGCCGTGTTCAAAGCCTTTTTCACGGCGGCCAGGGGGCTGTACCATAATCGCTGGGGCCGTGATTTGCTGAAACAATGCACGGAATGGGTGAGCCCTCCCGATCACCCCTTGGTTTATAAGGGGGTGTTATATGATGCCTATGGGAACCCCCTCTTTGGTTTTGGCCCCACCCGAATGTTTCCGGAAAGCACCCCCAAGCTTGAGCAGCGTCCGCTACAAGGCGGTCATCACAACGCCGGCGATTTCGACGTGCAGCTTTCCGACCATGTCATTGCCATGATGCTCTTGCGCCTCTATGAGATTAACCCGGAGGCATTCACGGACGGCCAGCTTATGATTCCCGAGAGCGGAAACGGCATTCCCGATATTCTGGATGAAGCCTTATGGAGCCTGCATGCCTGGGAACAGTTGCAGGAGGACGACGGAGGCGTTCGCGCCGGCGTGGAATCCTGGCGTGAACCGTGGGGCATTTACCATGCCCAGGATGATCCCCTCCCCTACTGGACCTATTCCCGGGTTCCCATGCATTCTTTGCGGGTGGCCGGCATGTTTGCCCAAGCGGCACGGCTGGTGGCGCCGTTTAATCCGGCCAAGGCGGCGGAACTCCGGGATCGCGCCATCCGGGCGTATGAGTACGCCGTGGCTAACGGCGCCAACCAGAATTCCCGGGGGCCCATGATGTACGGCGCGGGTGAATTGTTTCACTTGACCGGCGAGCAGCCGTATGCGGACATGTATGCGGCCACGTGGGCGGTTGAGGACAAATATGGGTTGGGGCCCGGAATGTATGCCTATCTGCCGGATGTGAGTTCCTATTATGACCCGGTCCCCTATCTCATTCCGGACCACGTGCTGGGGTATATCACCAGTCCCGGCGCCAACCCGGCCTATGTGGCGCAGATTCGAACCAAGTTGAGCACCATGGCCGCGAACGCGGCGCTTGCCGTGGAATCGTTGCATGCCCACCGCAACGCAAGAGACCCGAATCAAAGCCCCGCCCTGGGAAAAGGGTCGGCGGTGGGCGAATACGTCATGCCCATCTATGAACGCGCCCAAATGGGAGGGCTGCTGCCTGAAGAGTGGCAGACCTATCTTGACGCCATGAGCCTGTCGGCGGATTATATTCTGGGCGCGAACCCCACCGGACGCGTCTGGTTGACGGGATTGGGATCGCGGCCTCCGCAGGACCCCCTGTGGCTGGATTCCCTCACGTTTTTGAAGGAGGGCAAAAAAAACATTCCCGGTTATCCGGTATTTGGCCCGACCAAACTGTTGTCCGGATTGTATTATTATGATTACGGCGAATATGTGATGTATCCTGCCTTTGCCGACCATCCCCTCATGCGCCGCTATGCCGACCTGCACTCTTGGGTGGCCAGCAATGAAGGGCTGAGCCAGTTGATGGCCATTCATACCGAACTCTTCGGAATGTTGATTGCCTCGGGTATGATGCCAACCCCTTCCTGGCTGCCCAAAGGCACGGAACAAACGAATGATCTTGCACCGCGGGAAAGCATTGTTCCCGATGCCAGTCCAGGCCATATTGTGTTTACCACCCAGCCCACCGGTGCCCATCGCTATCTGGACGAAGGAGATTATGAACTCTTCGCGGCCGCCTGGGGCGGAACCGGCGCTTTAGCCTACACATGGAAATTCTTCAATGGCGATGAAACTCGTACCGTCGGAACGGGCGCCTCGTATACCATCGCCTCGCCAAGCCTGTCCGATTCCGGCGCGTATTATTGCGTTGCCGCCGATGGCGCGAATGCCTCCGCTTCTTCACATGTCGCCTATGTTTTCTTCAAAGAGAAAGAAACCCTTGAGGGAGAAGCCGAAGGCGTGACCGAAGGCGTGACCGAAGGCGTGACTGAAGGCGTGACCGAAGGCGTGACCGAAGGCGTGACCGAAGGCGTGACCGAAGGCGTGGCTGAAGGCGTGGCTGAAGGCGTGGCTGAAGGCGTGGCTGAAGGCGTGACCGAAGGTTCCGCCGAAGGCGGAAGCGAAGGCATTCTTGAAGGTCTCATTGAAGGCCAGATCGAAGGCCAAGCGGAAGGCCAAGCGGAAGGGCTGGATGAGGGAGAAAAAGAGGGTGAAGGAGAAGGTGTATCAGAGGAGGGGGCACCTGATCCGTTGGAAATTCTTCAACAGCCAAAGAGTGCTTCGTTGTATCAGGATATGTTCTGGTCCGTCTCGATTCTGGTGCGGGGCGGGACGGGGCCGGTAACGTACGATTGGAAAAAGAACGGTGTCTCGCTGGGGTGGCCGAGTGCGATGATGCATGTTCTGGGGCCGCTGGTGGAAGCCGATGCGGGCGCCTATGGCTGTACCGTACGCGATACCCGTACAAGCGTGGATTCCGAATCGGCGGCCCTTTCCGTGCTGCCGAAAATGTCATCGGGACAGCATGATGTGGACCGGAACCGGGACTGGTCCATCAGCCTTTCCGAACTGCTGCGCGTGATACAGTTCTTTAACAGCAACGGGTTTCATTGCCAGGCGGGCACCGAAGACGGGTACGCCGCCGGGCCGGGCGATCAAACCTGCGCATTTTACGATGCGGATTATCTTCCGCAGGACTGGCGTATAACATTGTCGGAATTGCTCCGCATCATTCAGTTTTTCAATTCCGCCTGCTACCACGCGGAAGAGGGCACCGAAGACGGCTATGGCCCGGGAACGGGCGCTGTGTAATCTTACGAAAATAACACGAGCCTTGAGGGGCGAATACCCTTCCATGATTTAAACCTGGTACCGAATCAAGTCCTGTGCAGGCTTGGCCTACCCCTTCCCTCTCGTTCCCAAGTTGAACTTGGGTACGCACTTGCTTGAAAAGCTATGTATCTCCTTCGTAATCACGAGGGAATCACATTAACTCATGCGGGTTCCTAATAATCTGATAACGACGGAAAATTTCTGGTTAATATCCTATACCCCTTAGTATGCCATAGTCCAAAGTACAACTTTGAGTACAAGCCCGTTCCCAAGTACAACTTGGGAACGAGGGGTCTTGACTATGACATGCCGGAAATAAGCCTGCCATTCGGAGAAACGATTGGCGGGAGGTATGTCTGGCGAAAATCGGCTGGACAGACGATGCCATCGCCCGGTACAAGTATCTATTGTTGCTGACACCCAAAGATGCTGAGACATTCCGCCAACTGGGGTATCTGTACCGAGACCAGAAAAACGAACCGGTCAAAGCGCAGGACTATTTCATCTAATCGCTCTCTATCAATCCAGATCGATCCGATGTCAAAGCCATTGTATCCACAGATTCAAACAAGAATGAAACCGCCGAGCCAAAAGACGACCTCCCCTTGCCCCAACTTCCCCAAATGCCCAACATACCCAATGTCTCCATGCCCACCATGCCTGAAATACCCCTACCCCTTCAACCAGGAATGCCACTGCCGTAAGAGATCTATCAGGCATCAGCGGTCAGCTATCAGCCACATCATGATCTTTCATCTGTTTTGCGCATTTCGTGGTAAAAAAGTCCGGAAAGTTCAACCACGAAAGACCCGAAATAAACGAAAAGAAAATCTCCACATCATTTCAACCATCCAGCGCGATGAATCAAATTCATTTCTCCGTGATCCCCGTACTCTCCGTGGTTTCAAAATCTGGCCTATTGCGACTTCCGGAAATAAACCACGGAAATTCACGGAGGGCACTGAGGCGCTGTTCCCCATCCTCTGCGCGGCTCGGCGTACTCCGCGGCTCTGCGTTGAATAAACTTCCTAACGCTGACTCTGTTTTTACATCAACCCGCATACTTAGCCAAAAATGCGAAGAAATACCAAAAATACCAATATAGGTGCCTTCCTGTGTTTCATTGTTTCTGGATATTATCAGCGCCAAGGGCCGTTTTACCCGTTACTTCCGGTTCTACAACCACGAGCCGCCCTCACAGTTCGCTGGGCAACCAGACCCCGGCCCAGTGCCACCATGCGGGGGGCGGGCCATGAATCCCGCGCCCCGGCGCCCGCCCGTCCGGGCCGCCTCCGACGAGCTCCATGAAGGGCCCATTCTCGGCGGCCCGTCCGGGCTCCGGCACGTCAGTTGAAATGCCGAAACCGCTCTGATAGTCTACGATCAGGTCAAGCAGTGGGGACCCCCGGTTCACCACTGTAATACGACATCTTAATTTGCCCCGGTAACTGTCGAAAGATGGGGGGAAGCTCACGTCATACCACTAATATCTTGGACTGCTCTACTCTATCCCAACTATCGCACAGAGTCAAGACGGGGGGAGGGTGCGCGTCAGGAACTGGGGTTTGCTAAATCGCCTTGTCGGCCCGGTACTC